>JAISJZ010000298.1 GCA_031261125.1 Planctomycetaceae bacterium
TTATCGGAACGTATCCCGATGAAAAAACATTTGACAGATTGAAAGCCGCGATGTCCGAAACCGGCTGCACCGTAATTAAACCAATTATTTAGAACCGGCAGATAAATCCTGCCGGTTCAATGCCCTGCTCACGCCGCTCCGCGGTGTTCAAACGCCCGGCGGGACATTGTTTGCAATACCTGAAATTCGTTGCCGATGTCCGTCCGTTCCTGCTGCAACCGTAACAACGCTTCATCCAGCGTTGCCTGCCGGCGGTCAAGTTCTCTCTCTTTCTCTTTTATCAACTTCTCCCGTTCGGCAAAACCCTCTTCGCCTTGTTTTGCCCAACGGTCAAGTTCTTCCCGCCGCGTCATCAGCAATTCCTGCTGCTGCAACATCTGTTCACGGGTCTGCTTTAACTCGTCTTTCTGCAACTCCAACCGCATCGCCGCCTCTTGATAATGGTCAGCCAATCGGGAACGAATCTGGCGGATACTCTCTTTCAAATCGCCCGCTTCCGATTCACCGGACAGCCGCAGCCAAAGTTCTTCCGTTGCCAATCGAATTTCCAGCGTTTCCCGGTGCATTCTGCCGAGTTCGTCCCGCGACCGGTCAAGCGACTGCCGCATCTGTTCCACCCGCCGGTTCTGAACCGTCAACTCCTTGCGTTCTTCTTCCAGCCGCTTTGCCGCCATCTCCTGGGATTCCCGAAGACGTTTGCGTTCCGCTTCCAGCATTTTTTGCATCTGATGCCGTTCCCGCACCAAAGACTCCCGCATCCGTGCCGTTTCCGCTTCCGCTTCTGCTGCTGCCGCTTCCCGCTGTTGCACGCCGGCATACTTCTTCGCCTCTGCCGCCATTTGTAATTCCCGCACTTTCACCGCTTCGTCCTTTGCCGCTTGCTCCATTTCCTGCTTTTTTAACTTCGCCTCGAAGTCAATCAGAAAACGGTCGCGTTCGTCTGATTTTTCTTCCCGCCGATTCAATTCATCGGTCCGGGATTTGCGGAGTTGGTCGAATTCATTCCATTGTTCCTCAAACGCATCCCGGCGGTTCGTCCATTCATCTTCCGCCTGCCGAATCAGCGTTTCACGGCGTTCAAGTTGTTCTTCCTGCCGTTCGTATTTTGTTTCCCGCTCCGTTTGCTTTTGGGCAAAATCTTCGTTCAGCATCGCAAGACGGCGTTCGGCGTTGTCTTCCAATTCCCTTTTGCGCAACTCCGCCTGCCGCTCTATTTCGGAAAGCCGCTGCACGAACCGGGCTTCGAATTCCGTCTTTTTCGTTTCGACATCCCGGTTCAGTTGATACACCCGAATTTCCAACTCTTCCTCTTTTCTGCGCTGTTCGGTCTCCAGTTGTGATTTTTCATCAACATACCGCTGCATAAATTCGGTTTCGATTTCCTTACATCTTTTTTCGTACCGATTCTGATAGTCCGCTTTGCATTCCGCAAGCCGGTTTTCCAACTGCTGCCGGTACTCTTCGACGCGGACCGCAATCTGCTGTTCCCGTTCGACAGCGATGTCTGCCAATTCCCGTTCCCGCCGCGTCAGATGCTCTTCGATTTCGTCCTTTCGGTTCTGCAAGTCCGCCCGCGAATCCTCGATTTCCCGTTTTTCCCGAACGATTTGATTGTCCAGCGTCCGTTTTTGATTTTGAACGTATTCCTCCTGTTCTTTCAAGGTGTGTTCCCGTTGAAGGACTTCCTCCATTTTTGTTTGGAGCGACAGTTTTGTATTTCGTACCAAGGTCTCAAACTGCGCCATTCGGGCGTTCAACTGATTTTCCCGGTGGTCGAGTTCATCGGCGCGGACGGTGCTGGACGTTTCCCTTGCCGAAACGGGTTTGGCAGCGGAGTAGGAGATGGTTTCCGCCAGTGCTTCGCGGCGTGTCGGCTTTTTCTTGCTGTTCCAATCTGCTGCATTGGCGGAGTCCATTGAGAACATCGGCAGAGATTCTTCCTTTTCTTGGAAGGAAAAAGGGACCGTTTCGTTATAATTGAGGTCGTTCGGCATTGGAATTCGGAAAAAGGTACAATCCATAACATTCCTATTATCGTTACATTTTACCTGTTTTCTTTAATCGGATTTTTCAAAATTTTCAAATTCTCCTCTTGACGGTGCTTTTGCTAATTCCTATATTCCGGCACCAAAGCGGGGTAAACCCCGCACTAACAATGAACAGAGCGGGGCAAATCCCGCCGCTAATCACCGATGAACTTTAACTTTTTTGATTGGATTCGTGACGGAGTCAAACGTGCTATCCTTCTTGGTACATCCGATGCTGTTGAAGTAATGGGAATGCCGCACGAAGAGGAAACCGCGAAGGACAAGATTTTGAGTTTCCTCCGGGACGACAGTGTTGCCAGTGCCGCTCCGCCGCGGAACCGCATCGCCGGAAGTGTCAGCACCGGTCAGCGCAAACTCGGCAAGTCCATTACCGAAATCCACGCTTTGAAAGAAGCGTAAAACGGGCTACCGCCGCAAAGTTTGTTTGCAATCCGTCCTCTTAACTTTCGGCGGCGTTCCACCCGTCCCGTCTTCCGAGAACAATCAAACTTTGGTCGTCCGACTGCGGTTCACGTCCCGCAAAACTGTGGACCGCACTTATCAGGTTCTTGCCGAATTCCGTTACGGACTCCGTTTTTGATTCTTTCAAAAAGTTCAGCACGCCGGCAGACGTAAAATACTTGCCCTGATTATTCATTGCGTCGGTAATGCCGTCGCTGATAATCACGAGTTTCTGTTTATTCTTTATCGTGAACGTTGTTTCAGGATATTCCGAATCATCCATAATGCCCAGCGGCAAACCGATGTTCAGTTCGCCGAGCATTTCAACCGTGCCGTCCGGCGAAACAAGAATCGGCGGAATATGTCCGGCGTTATGAAGCAGGATTTCGTTTGTCTTCGGATTCAGCACGCCGAAGAAAAACGTGATAAACCGGTTGTCCCACCGCGGTTCGCAAAACAACCGGTTGACCCGCTCAACGGTTCCTTTGAAATTCTTTTCGATAATCAATCCGCTTCGGACTTCGGCGGACAACTTTGCCATTAACAGTGAAGCAGCAACACCTTTACCGGAAACATCGCCGAGCGCAAACACCAGCCGACCATCCGGCAGCGGAACGTAATCGTAATAATCGCCGCCGAGATATTTCGCAGGACGGTAAAAATCGTAAAATTCGTAATTTGGAACGTGCGGCGACGCAAACGGCAACAGCCCCCGCTGAACGGAGTTTGCTATCGTCATTTCCCGCTCCATCAATTTTTCCGTAACCGCAACTTCGTGCAGTTTGGCGTTCTGATACGAAACGGCAACCTGATACGCCAGCGAGACGAGAAGGTCAAGGTCTTCGTAAGTGAATTTCTTGCCGACAGTACGGGCATCGACTTGAATCACGCCGAGGACTTCGGATTGGTCGTAATCCATCACCGGTGCCGCCATTATCGAATAGATATTGTAGTTAACAATGCTTTCACTCAAGTCGAACCGGGAATCATTGGTAACGTCGTCGGACAGAATCGCTGCTTTGGAATGGGCAACCTTTTCCAAAATTGACCGGCTGATGCGGAACGAATCGTTGCTGTTCGGATTACGGTGTTCAAATGCCCGAAGTTCCAAACGCCCCGTTTGTTCACTGACTAAAAGAATCGAAGCGCAATCTGCTTGCAGAAAAATTTTTAACAAGTTTTGAACCAACTGCGGCAACACTTGGTCAACGGCGGCACCGAGATTCCGTCCGATGTCAATCATCGCTTGCAGTTTAATCGACGCATTCGCGGATGTCAGCGCAAGATGTTTCTCCGCCAACTTAATCTGCGAACGGATAGTGTAGGAACCGTTCGGCTCTTCTTCGGTATCGTCAAGATAAACCCCGGAAGGTTTGCTTCGCGGCATCGCATCTTGAGCGAGGTCGTTAACATAAAAAACGAATTCAATGTCGCAGAACCGGAGAAAGTCGCCGTCGTGCAGCAGCGTTTTTTCGAGAACGTGTTTGCCGTTGAGAAACGAACCGTTCCTGCTTTTTAGGTCTTCGATATAGTAATTGCCGTCTTCGCGGAGAATAAGCGCGTGTTCTCTGCTGATACCGTTGTGATTGAGACACACAGCGCAGTCCGCATATCTGCCGATACGGGATACCGGTTCGGTAAGTTCAAAGGACTGTTGTTCGACAATACCGGGTTCTCGCGGACGAAGAAAAGCCATAACTTGGGCGGGTTCAGGATACATTAAAACCGGATAAGTACCGTATCATATCATATCATTTTACGAACCGCAATTACAGTCCGTAACTGCAAACGGGCTGAAATAATACTCGTCAAACTCTTCCGTACCGGGGATGTCCGCTGCCGGTTTGTGATTCTGCCGGGCGGAAAAATTACGGACAATTTCGACAATCTGTTCCGCTCTTGGAAATTCGTTCGTTTCCTTTTCCTCCGTTGCTGCTGCGGTACGGACTGCCGAGTTCCAAATTTTAACTTCGTCCTCCTTCGGCGACGCTTCGGCAAACCATTGGAGAAGTTCGCTTCGCTGGATTCCGTTGAATTCGGTACCGGTTAATGGTTTCGTGCCAATGTAATTTTGTACTGAGTCGATTTGACCCAGTTCCCGCAGCACTTTTGCCAGTAATAACCGGATTTTGAACCGCTGCATCGGTTCAGGAATTTTTGCCGCTGCCGCCTCGCTCTGTTCCAGCAGTTGCAAACCGGATTCCGTTTCTCCGGCATTGTATAACGCTTTGCCGATGATGCGCATCTGCCGCGCCGCTTTTTCGGCATTGTCTTTATCAACCGGAAAGGATTCGAGAACCGTACCGGATTTTTTTAGCAATGCGGCTTTTTTCCCGTTTGGAACCATTTGCGACAACTCGAAAAACGCCCAAGAACGGCGCAACGGTTGAAAAAACGCCTCGGCAATTTTCACCGCTTCGTCAGGCATTTTCCATTGAACATAACTTTTGCACAACGCCAGTGAAGCCCAATCGCGGTAATCGGCATCCTCGAATGTCTTCAGCAGATTCAACGCCGCCGGAACGTGTTTTTCACCGCCTATTTCAAGCAGTTTTGCAGTAAAGTCATACCTGCTCTTATGGGAATCAAACGGCTTTTTCACGGAATTGATTAACGCCAGCGCAGCGTCAACGTTTTCCTTGTCAAGCAAAGTGAGTGCGAACCGACCGGCGGCGGATTCGTTCTTCGCATCGAGTTTAATTAACGCCGAGATGATTTTGAGAATAACTTTATTCGGTAAAAATGGTTTAACATTTGTGTAATCCGATGCAAGGTTGACGAGTAACCCTTTTTTTTCCGCCCTGTTTGGAACGGCATCGGCGGCGGCAAACATTTCATCAAATTGTTCGGCGGCAAAATGCGCTTCGGCAACGGCAGCGAGAATCGCCGACTTCGCCAACGGATTGGAAAACTGTTCTGCCGCTTCTGCTGCGATAGTTAATGGTGATTCCATAAAAAAACCTTACTTACTTAATTTCCGTATTCTTTCGGAAACTGCTCTTGATAATGAATAACGAACAGTGAATAATAAATCATCTGTTATTCATTATCTATTGTCCATTTCCGATGCAGCGGCGTAATTTTTTACAAACCACGGCACGTTGTACCGTAGCGGCAGGACTGCTTGGTACCGCCGGCGTTTTGGCGGCAAAAAAGAAGGCGGTTGCCGGAGCGTCCGTTTGGCAAATCGACCCTGAAAAATGTATCGGCTGCGGTGCGTGTGCGTACCGCTGCGTCAATACGGTTTCCGCCGTCAAGTGTTTTCATAACTTCAAGATGTGCGGCTATTGCGATTTATGCACCGGCTTTTTCGACCCGCAGCCGTTAGCCCGAAACGCCGGTGCCGAAAACCAACTGTGTCCGACTAATGCGATTTCCCGCCGCGATGTCGAGACACCGTACTTTGAGTACCAAATCGACAAAGAATTATGTATCGGCTGCGGTAAATGCGTTGACGGCTGTTTCTCTTTGGGCAATGGTTCACTCTTTTTGCAGATTGACCAATCGCGGTGCAAGCAGTGCAACCAATGTGCGATTGCACTGTATTGTCCGTCCAAGGCAATTCAAAAAATCTCTGCCGAACAAGGGTATTTGTTTAAGGCAACTGAATCCTGAATCCCGCAATGCTTGTCAAACTCAAAACATTTTCTCTGCTCGGCATCGAAGCGATGCCGGTCGAAGTCGAGGTGGATTGTTCCGACTTCGGCGTACCGAAGATCATTCTCGTTGGACTGCCGGAAACGGTTGTGAGAGAATCAACGTACCGCATCGAACGCGCCATTGAAAACTCCGGCTTCTATAATCCGCTGCACCGCGTCGTCATCAACCTTGCCCCTGCCGATTTACCGAAACACGCCGCTTCGTTCGACCTGCCGATTTCACTGTGCCTGCTCGCGGGCAGCGGACAAATTCCTTCAGCCGTCCTCGATAATTACGCCGTTGTCGGTGAACTTGCCCTCGACGGTTCTATGCGTCCGATAAAAGGGGCGTTGTCAATGGCATTGAAAGCCCGTGAAATAGGCATCAAAAATTTTCTCGTTCCTGCCGACAACGGCAACGAAGCCGCCGTTGTCAGCGGAATTAATGTTTATCCTGTTGTATCTCTGGGCGATGCGGTCAGTTTTCTCCTCAATGAAAAGCCAATCGAACCGCTGCCGTCCGTCGATGTTTCCGTGTTTGAACATCTCACGGAGTACGAAACGGATTTTGCAGATGTCCGCGGACAGGAATCGGCAAAGCGGGCAATGACCGTTGCGGCAGCGGGCGGACATAATATGCTGATGATTGGTCCGCCGGGGACAGGTAAAACGATGCTGGCAAAACGGTTCGGAACCGTGCTGCCGAAGTTGTCCTTGGGCGAATCGCTGGAAACGACGCGGGTCTTTTCGGCATTGGGCTATCTGAAAGACAAACCGCTGGTTGCCCGGCGGCCGTTCCGTGAACCGCACCATTCGATTAGCGAAGCGGGACTTGTCGGCGGCGGCAGTCCGCCGAAGCCGGGAGAAATTTCGCTTGCCCATAACGGCGTGCTGTTTCTCGATGAATTGCCGGAGTTTAACCGCTCAACGTTGGAAGTTCTCCGGCAGCCGTTGGAAGACGGGACTGTAACGATTTCGCGGGTGGCGCAAACGAGTACATTTCCGGCAAATTTTATTTTGATAGCGGCGTTAAATCCGTGTCCGTGCGGCTACCGGAACGACCCGCGGCGGCAGTGCCGATGTACGCCGCAGCAAGTTGAGCGGTACATCAACCGCATCAGCGGACCGCTTCTCGACCGGATTGACATCCATATCGAAGTTCCGCCGGTGGATTATCAGGAGTTGTCGAATAAGAAGCCCGGAACGTCGAGTGAAGAAATCCGCAAACAAGTTTTAGCGGCAAGAGACATTCAAACACAGCGGTTCATAAAGAGCAAGACGCGGTACAATGCCGATATGCCGCACCGGCAAGTGGTTCAGTTCTGCAAGTTGAACGAGCAAGGGCATTTGGTTTTGAAGACGGCAATGGAGGACTTCGGGCTGTCCGCAAGGGCGCACGACAAGATTCTGCGGATTGCCCGAACAATAGCAGACCTGGAAAATTGTGCCGACATATCGCCGATGCACTTGTTTGAGGCGATAACGCACCGGACGCTTGACCGGAAACTTTGGACGTAATTTTTTTCTTTTTTGTCCGGTATTTATAGTATAATGGCTCAAAGCGTGTTTTCCTTTTACGCAGGAGAGTATCAATGCAACTGTCCCTCGTCATTCCCGTTTTCAACGAAGAAGAAAGTTTAACGCAACTTCACCGTGAGATTTGCGAAGTTGCCGGGACAAACCATTACGAACTTGAAATCGTGTTTATCGACGACGGTTCCCAAGACCGAAGTTGGGAAATCATCGAATCGCTTGCAAAACAGGACAAACGCATCCGCGGCATCCGGTTCCGGCGCAACTTCGGCAAAGCCGCCGCATTGAACGCCGGTTTTGAGGCGGCAAAGGGCGAAATTGTAATGACGCTTGATGCCGACTTGCAGGATGACCCGCACGAAATTCCCGAATTTTTGACGATGATGGGAACCAGTTTGGACGTTGTCAGCGGTTGGAAACAGGTCCGGCACGACCCGTGGCACAAAGTCATTCCGTCCCGGTTTTTCAACGCAATGGTCAGTTATATGACCGGCGTGAAACTGCACGACCACAACTGCGGTATGAAATGCTACCGCCGGGAAATTTTCAACGAAATCACACTTTACGGCGAATTGCACCGTTTTGTACCCGTTCTTGCTGCTGCCCGCGGATACCGGGTCGGCGAAAAAGTCGTTGCTCACCGCGCCCGCCGGTTCGGTCGTTCCAAATATGGTTTCACCAGGTTCGTCAAGGGGTTCCTCGATTTGTTCACGGTTTGGTTTTTGACCGGCTATGGGCAACGACCGCAGCACTTGATGGGAACCGTCGGCTTAATGGCTATGGGGACCGGCGTTATTCTGCTGACGTACCTTGCCGCAATATGGGGAATTTCCCGCTTGGATTTTGAACTGCTGTCGTGTATCGGTTTGGACAAACCGGTGAACATCGGACATCGA
>JAISJZ010000400.1 GCA_031261125.1 Planctomycetaceae bacterium
CCTTGATTTTGCCCGCAGAGAGAGAAAACACGGCATCGTACTGCTGCTGGACGACGCTCAATTTCTAAATACTGTTGTGTTCGAGACCGTGCGTTCACTGCTTGACTGCGGTGAAGGTCCCGAACCGCTGTTCCGTGCCGCTTTGGCAGGAACAATAGAGTTGGAAGAGAAATTGATTGACCCGCAACTCGACGGATTCCAGCAGCGTGTTGTCGCCCGACTGTATCTTGACAATTTTTTGCCGGACGAGACCGCCGGGTATGTCGCTGGTCAAGCCGGACACGATGTGTTTTCATCTCAATCGCTGCCGTTGATTCACCGCTTGACGGACGGGCTGCCGCGTTCGGTCAATCAACTGTGCGACGCGGCGTTGGAATTAGCGGCGGAACGGGCGGTTCGGTCCATTGACGAAACATTGATTCAAACGGCGTGGGCGCAACTTCAACAGATTGACGAACCAGCGGTTGTTTCCGCCCTGCTGCCCGCTGCCGTGAAACAGAGCGAAGAAGAACTGAACGACATTGTTGCCCGAAAGAAGGGCTCGCTGCAACTGAAAACATTTGATTGTGCTGTGGAATTCGGAACGCTCAACGAAACGGACTCGTTAGCGGCGGAAACTTGTACCGCCGAAACCTCTGCGAAAGAATACAAACCGGCATATCCGCTGGACGACGAAGAAGAGAGAGAAGAAGAAAAATCACGGATTGCGGAGTGCGAATTATGCACAAGCGTCGTTCTCACGGCAACGGTAAAAAAATTGTTCACTCCGCTCTTTGAGCGTCATTCTCCGTTTTCCGCTCGTTTCCGGCGTTCGCCGTTTCGTTCGGTTTTTACATTTTCACCCGCCATTCCCCCGATGGATAAAGAAACACTGGAAAGATACGGTGCCGAAGTGCTTGATGAGCATCCGCCGTTTGTGCGGAACGAACTGCATTATGTTTATCAAACGGCAGATACCGTCCCCGCGGCGGAAACGCCGGAAACAGAACATACCGGCGGAGGTATTGCGCTGAATTGGCAGCAAACGGAGCAACACATTGACTCCGGCTACGGCACAGCATACAGTTTGCGGGAAAATCACGCCGGCAGACAGGAAGAAACGGTGTTGCCCGCCGTTCCGGCACAACAAATCCGTTCTTCTTTGGACGAACCGTTTGAGGAGACCGCGGCGGTCCCGAAAGACCTTGTTTCGCTGGGACAACTGTATCAAACGGTTGCCGACTCGGTCCTGTTATTACAAAAGTCGAAGCAGTATCCGGCGGTTTACGCAATGCCGGATGATTCGCTATTCCAGCAGCAACTTGATACGGTACTTCGCCGGCTTGTTCGGGCGGCAGAAAAAATTGAGCGGGCAGCGGACATCAGCGAAGATGCCGGAGAAGTTCTTCAACAGACGGCGGAATTCATTGAGAACGAAGTACAAGTATCGCTGCCGCATTATACGGAGTTGTTCAAGGAGTTATCGGACTTTCACCGGACAATTTTTTCGGAATTGGAACAACTTCGGACGGAGACGGAACGCCGTAAGCCGGAACGCCGGATTCTTCAAATCGACCGCAGCAGCAGGACAACGATTGACGCACGGATGCTGTTTCAATGAAACGGGGGGATTGACAGAAAAAGGAATAGGGATACAATCGGGGCAAATTGGAGGACGGGAGGGTTCTTCCGTCCGTTGGTTACCGCTTCTCTTTCGGTGTTCCGGGTTCTCTTTGTTTCCCGTTTCCTCATTTCCTAATGTTTCAAGATTCAGTACATTCTGGATTTTACCCGCAATTAGTTTTGCGCCTTTCACCATTGAATAGCGGTTGTCTTTTCACCACCAGCAAGGTGCCTTCTTATGCAGAGACGAAATTTCTCCAAGAACAACAACAGCAGTAACAATTCTAATTACGACGGCAACCGCCGTATCCTGAACAACCGGCAAGGCAGCGGCGGCGGCGGTCGTCCCCGTCCTGCCAACGGCGGCGGAAATTACAATAATTACAGTAATTTCCGGCAAGGACAAGGGCGGACGAAGCCCGGCGGTTCCCCCGTTGGAACCATCGAAACCGACGAACCGGGAGAAGTTTACGAATGTTCCGGTGCTTTGGAGATGCATCCGAACGGCTACGGTTTTCTCCGTTCCCCGCAAAACGATTACGCCCGCATCATCAGCGACCCCTTTGTGCCGGGCAGTATGATTGACAAGTACAAGTTCCGCGAAGGCGTATTGCTCACGGGAACCGCCAAGCCGCAGCGGGGACAAGGACCCCGGTTCCTCGAAGTAACCGATGTCGATGGAATGAATCCTGATGACTATGTTAACGTGTCGCTGTTCGACGACCGCACGCCGATTAACCCCGAAGAATGGCTGCGTCTCGAAACCGGTCCCGAACCGCTCACGACCCGCGTGATGGATATTCTCACCCCTCTCGGCAAGGGACAGCGGGCGTTAATCGTTGCTCCGCCCAGAAGCGGTAAAACGATTCTGCTGCACCATATCAGCCAGGCACTGGTCAAAAATCACCCCGACGTTAAGGTGATTATCCTGCTCATTGACGAACGTCCCGAAGAAGTAACGGAGTTCCGCAGGGCGGTGAACGCCGAAGTGATTGCCAGTTCGCTTGACCGGGAAATTGAATCGCACGTCCGTTTGGCACAACTCGTGGTCGAACGCTGCCGCCGCCTTGCCGAAATGGGAAAAGACGTATTTTTGCTGATGGATTCGATTACCCGGCTGGCGCGGGCGTTCAATAAATGGGTCGGCAACACGGGCAGAACGATGTCCGGCGGCGTTGACATCAAGGCAATGGACATTCCGAAGAAGTTATTCGCTACGGCGCGGGCTTTTGAAGGCGGCGGCTCGCTGACGATTGCCGGTACCGCGTTGATTGAAACCGGCAGCCGGATGGATGACCTGATTTTTCAGGAGTTCAAAGGAACAGGCAACACGGAAATTGTGCTTGACCGAAAGTTGGCGGAGCGGCGAGTGTATCCGGCGATTGATGTCGGGGCATCGGGAACGCGGCGGGAGGAAAAACTGTTCCCGGCGGAGATTCTCAACGGTGTTACAATGATTCGGCGGAGTTTAGCGTCCCGCAGTCCGATTGAGGCGATGGAAACATTGACAACGAGTTTGGCAAAGTTTCCGTCTAATGCGGAATTCTTTTACCGTTTCCTCAATGCGAAAAAATCGCAGATAGATTAACAGTTTATTCAAATTATTCAAAAAACGCCGCTTGCCGAATCACCGGCGCATCGTCGTCCGCATCGGCAACGGCTTTTCTAACCTTTTTCGGTGCCGTCGGCGGACGTGTCGGCTTGGGCGGTTCCTCTTCCCGAACATTCACCGGTACTGCCGCCGAAGCCGAAACGGTCCGTTTTGTACTTTGTATCGTCGGCGGCTGGACCGGCATCGGCGGTTGAACCGTCTGCGGTGTCCGTTGTACCGTTTCCGGGTTGAGTGTTTGACGTGTTTGCTGCGGCAGCGGTTTGTCCGCACCGAGCAAACCGGACAATGGCGATACAACACCGTTCAGTGCCGGTAAAAAGCCGGTACCGGCGGATTTCGCCTGCGGTATCTGTTGACGCTGCGGTGCTGTCCGCTGCCGCGGCTGTATTGTTTCGTTACCCTTCAAGTAGTTCAGTGCTGACTCAAACAGTCCGCCGGCTTCCCGAACCGGCGTGAACAACGGCGAATTCGACGGAACCGCCGCCGGAATCGGTACTGCCCGCGGCGCGTCCTGCCTCGGCATTGCAAAATTAACCGGCTGAACCCGCTGTGCAGGGACATTATTTGAATATGCCGGTTGGACAGACATCGGGACTTGGGCTTGCAACTGTTCGTGTTGCCGCGCCAGTTGCTTCCTCAACTTCTCTTCCCGCAGTTTCGCCTCCGCCAACTGCTGTTGAACTGCCTCTTCCCAAACCGCCCGTTCCTGCTCTTCGACCGCCTGTTGTTCTTCCTGTTGGGCTTGCAAACGCTCTTCCCGTTCCGCTTTTTCCCGTTCCAACTGCTCTTTCTGTTTCCGCTGCCGGTCGATTTTTGCCTGCAATTCTTCGGCACGCTTCACGAGTTCCTCCTGTTTGTGCTTCTTTTGCAGTTCCCGTTCGCGACCGTTCAGTTCCTCTTCCACTTGGTCCATCGCGGCAGACATACCGGCAAGATACGCCCATTCGGTGTCATTTTCAGAACCCCGCGGCAAACCGCCGGTGCTCACATCGCCGTCTTCTTTTTCATCGGTAAAGAACCGGCGGGACAACGCCGCCGTCTTCTTTGTTTCGCCGGGGTTGAACGAGCCGGGGACAGCCCCCGCCGGTTCCCGTTGAAACGCGGGCTTCGTCGGAACCGGATGGAACCGCGGTACCGGCATCTTCGATTTCTGACCGGCAGGAAGAACACTCTCCTCCTGTTCTTCGTCCGCCGGTTCCTCCTCTTCCGTTGTTTGTTCTAACTGTCCTTGCAACACACTTGCCGGCAACTGTCCGCTCTGAACCAGTTGAGCAAGAACCGCCGGAGAAACACCCTGCGCTGTCCCTTGCTGCTGCGGATAGCCCGGCGAATAACCCGTTGGAGCATAGCCAATCGGAGGATATCCTGTTTGCGGATAACCGCTCATCGACAGACCATAGACCGGCTGACCGGTAATCGGATTGACAACCCGTCCGCCTGCCTGCATTACCTGACCGGCAACACCGCTTTGCTGATATGCCGAAGCAAGCATCACGTTATTCAACGGAGTCGGCTGAACTTGGGCAACTGCAACCAGTCCGCCGCAGCCGGGAACTTGCCCGCACGGACGGGACGGTAAACAGTTTCCGTTGGAGCAGCACGCCCGAAGGACAACATTCGGATTAACAGTACCGTTCGGCAGTTGCACGCCGTTCGGTGTCATTTTTCCGAACGGGGTCATTACGCCGCTTACCGCCACGGTGCCGCCGGTAATGACTCTTGAAATACCCGGTACAACGCCCATCGTTACCAGCGGCGTATTCGGTCGGGCAATCACCGGTGCGGCACCGGGAACATTTGCCCCCGGTTGTGCCGGCTGTGTTCCGGGCTGTTGTCTTTCATTCCCTGTTTTTCCCGGCATCAACGTCGGCAATAACGGATGACCCGAAGTTGTCCCGCTGCTGATATTACCGTGGGGCATTGCGTTATTGCCAAGCATTAACGCTTGCTGATTCATATATTGCTGATTAACGGCGCGACCGCACCACGGCGTTAGTCCGCACGGTTTCATCGGCGAACAAAACGGGGTCAGCCCGCACGCTTTGATTCCCTGATTTTGCGGATTAAGGGCGGCGAACGAATTCGGGTCAGACGGGTCAATCCACATACCGCAGCCGAGGGTTTTGCTGCACGGATGTTTGGCGGTGCAGTCGGGGGTCAGTCCGCAATGCCGGCGGAAGCAGTTCTTGTGTTTTCCGGCACAGTCCGTACAGCCCTCGTTATTACAGCCGCCTTCACTGTCGCAGCCGGAGTCCGGCGGACAGCCGACCCAAGGGGTGCGGTTGTATTCGAACGCCCAATCACAGCGGAAAAGATGTCCGCGGTTCGTCTTGTTATGCGAACAGCCGTTCAACAGCCCGCTCAACAGCAGCAAACCAAGAAAAACGAAATATCGGGGGGAGGATAACGTTGTCATAACCGCAGTAATTAGTCATTAGTCATTATCACTCTATCGGCACGGCATAACCGGAATAATTAGAAAAATCGGTAAAGTTAACCCATTTTTACAAAAAAAATTGCCTTTCGCCTGTTCCCTATTGAAAATGAATTCCGTTTGCGGTAGAATCCTAACCGTTGTCTGTACTTTATTGTTCCGAATTATTCCGATGGACGTGCGGTAATAACCCTCTTGTCAGGTCAAACTGGTTTGCCTAAAAAGTGTTGCTCAAAATGGTTCGCCGGTTGTTCATTATTCATTATTCGTTCGTTGTTTCTCTTGTTTCCGTTGCTGTTTTTCTGTGTATCTGCGGCGGAGTTCCCGGTTTCCGCGACGGGGCGCACTTCTACGCCCCGCTGTTTCAATATCTGTTCGAGGAATTCTCCCAAGGACGGCTGCCGCTGTGGAATCCCTATGATAATTACGGACAGCCGTTGGCGGCAAATCCGGCAACGGCGGCATTCTATCCCGTAATGTGGGCGGCGTTTGCCGTCCATTACTTCTGCGGCATTGATACCTTATCGGTCTATGCCGGTTATTGCGGCTTTCATTTACTCCTGGCAATGCTGACAATGTACCGCTTGGCGCGCCGGTTCGGAGGCAGTCCCGACGGTTCGGCATTAGCAGCATTATCCTACGCTTTGGGCGGACAAGTGCTGTTTCAGTGGAACAATGTCCCGTTCCTCATCGGTGCCGCCTACCTGCCGGAAGCGGTATCGGCAATGACGAATAATACCGTCAAGCACAGCCATTATTCGTTATTCGCTGTTCACTATTCACTAACTGTCGTGTTAATGGTTCTCGGCGGCGACCCGCAGTCGGCATACAATGCCGTGATTATCAGCAGCGTACTAATGCTCTGCCGGGCAACTGCGCCGCCGGTTATTTTTTCCCTCTTTCTTCTTTTTGTTTCTTTGCTCCTTGCCTTTTTTCTCGCTGCCGTTCAGGTTTTGCCGGCAATAGAACTCGGTTTGCTATCCGACAGAACATCAAAGGAACATCAGCAATGGATTACCTATTTCTACTCGATTCACCCTTTGCGGCTGACGGAGTTGTTTTTTCCTAATGCCGGCGGCGTACAATTTCCGGTGCATTGCCGCTGGTTCAACGTCTTGAATGAAACCGGCATCTGGACTGCGTCACTGTACGCGGGACTGCTGCCGGCATACTTTGCTGTGAAAGGGTTGTTCAGTAAACAATCGTTCAGCCGGGCATCTCTGCCGCCGGTGTTTCTTTTTTTCCTGTTTCTTCTCGCTTCACTCGGCAACTGGTGTTTCGTTTATCAATTCTTCAATTACCTGCCGGGTTATTCCGTGTTCCGTTATCCGGCAAAGTTAATGACCCCGGCGGTAATGTTCTTCGCCGTCTTCGCCGCAAAAGGGTTCGACAGAAAAACGGACAATGAACAATGGACAAAAGATAACCCATTATCAATCATCAATTATCAACTATCAATTTTTCTGTTGCCGCTTACCGGTTATCTGTACTGCACTTGGTTCAGGAATGTTCCGCCCTGTCCGGTGTTCGGTCCGTTCGATGCCGATGCCGCAAAACGCTGTTTGCTGTTTTCGTTCGGAACGGCTGCGGTTGTTCTGTTGTTGTACTATTGCGCCAGAAAGAACGCACGGCAAGCGGTTGCGGCTAAATTGGTGCTGCTGCTCGTGTTTTTTGATTTAACCGTATCAAATTACTGGCTGCTCGCCCCAATGGTGAATAGACAAGGGACAGGGGGCAACGGGCAATTAAATTGTCAATTTACCCGGACTTATCCCGATACGTTCTTGACAATCTCTTCGCCGAGCCGGTTAACAGAATTGATTCAGTGGGAACAGCAGCATTGTTTTCCCCGGTATAATCTGATGCAGCGGCAGCGCGTTCACGGCGTTAAAGGAACGCTGGTGCTGAAAAGTTATGCCGAATTCAATGGACAATTAGAGGATGAAAGCATTTATCAAAATCAATTATCAATGAACAATTATCAATTCCCAAGCCCGAACCGCTGTGAATTTACGGTTGAGTTAGACCGTTCAATGACCGTCATCGTCCCGGAACAGTATTATCCGGGCTGGCAGGCATTCATCACAGACAGCAAACCGTTTCGCCGGGCGGCTCCGCTGCCGGTTATCATAAAAAAGTCGCCGCCCTGTTTTCGTGCCGTTGACCTGCCTGCGGGAAAACATACCGTTGTGATGATTTACAACCCGCCCCTATTCAAAATCGGTGCCGCATTGAGTATATTGGGGGTGTTGTGCGTTATAATCCTTTTAGCCGGTTTCCTTCGGAAATCGAAATACCCGATGAAACACATTTTATTACTTGCGGTACTGTTTCTTTTTTTAACGGGACAGGTCCCGCCGCTAACGTTGCAAACGCTGTCCGCTGCCGAACCGGTGAAGATGATTTTCGACACCGACCTCGGCAACGATGTTGATGACACGATGGCACTGGCGGCGATCCACGCCTTGCAAAATCGCGGGGAGTGTGAACTTCTTGCCGTAACGACGACCAAAGATAATCCTTACGTCGCTCCGATGATCGCCGCGTTGAATAAGTTTTACGGTCGTCCGAACATTCCTATCGCCGTTGTCAAAAACGGAGTGGCTAAAGAAGACGGGAAATATAACCGTCAAGTTCTCGAACTCAAAGACGATGCGGGAAAACCGCGGTATTCCTACGATTTGCCGCCGGTCGATCAACTGCCCGAAGCGGTTTCGTATCTCCGAAAACGTCTCGCTGCTGAACCGGAT
>JAISJZ010000003.1 GCA_031261125.1 Planctomycetaceae bacterium
ACGATACTGCGACCGTAGTTGACGCACCGTTCCAGTTCAAGGTACTTCAATGCCTGATTAAAAACGGACAAACCGGTTTCCATAATCGGATTGATGTTTGCCAATCCTCCGGCACGGAAAAACATTTCACCCATTACAAGTGTGGTATGTCCGCCTCCGCCGTAGATGTGAATCAACCGGTCGGCAGCAATGGCATCCGCCATCAGCGCACCGGCTTTTTCAATGTTCTGCTGCTGTTCCTTCTCGATACGCCGCAGGACTTCCAGCGTGGTTTCGAGATAACCGAAATCAATTTGACTGCTCATCGTTATTTGTTAAATGATGATGACTATTTATTCAATACGGCTCCGTAGCCGCGACCAAGGGCATCCCACATTTCCAGCGCATTCGGGGCGGCAAGCACGGTTCCGTATCCGCCGCGGTACGTCCACGCAAACAAACTTTCCACGCCCATATCGGCATAGAGTTTGCAAATTTCCTCGATTTCCGAAATGTCGTCCGGCTGCTGATAATAATTCATCAGCCAACGCTGCGAACCTTTGCCGAATTTTTTTGCCGTATCAACCGTCCGCTGCGTTATCGACTTGAAGAACGAACGCGGAAGTTGATACGAAAGAATCGTTGTGCTGAACACATCGCACGCAGAGGACTTGCCGACTTTGTCCCAATTATCATAACCGCGGTTTTCGGTAACGTAATAGGTTCCGAGTGTGGCGTGAACGCAGCAAACCATTTTGGAATCCGGTCGAATCCGTTTAATCCGCAGTGCTGCCTCTTCGAGAATATCCAATGCTTTGTCCTGCCGGAACCGTTTCACTTCCATTGTCAACTGCTTCGGCATTTCATAACCGTATTCTGCCTCGAACTTCTTTTGACAGACCGGACATCGGCAACTCCAATCGTCGCCGGCACCGCCGGTGATGGAAGCATAACTCTTCGGCAGCGCATAGTGAGGTTCGTCCCAAAAGAAACCGTCCGCTGCTTTGACGTAGGTTGCCAACTTTTCAACGATTTCAAAGTAGTACCGCCGAAACGCTTCAGTGTTAAAACACGATGCGGCAAGCGGTTCACCGGTGAACGCCGAGACCTGCCGGTTCGCAACGTTATTGTTCAGAAACAAACTCGGCGGTTCGCCGCCGAACCATTTACCGACCCCCCAAGTATCGAGATAAACGCGAAGCCCCAATTCTTTAGCGGTTTCGGCTATTCTAACGATATTGGGAAACCAAAAGTCGATGTCGAATTCCGACAACGCAAGAATGACCGCATTGCAATTATGCGCGAGCATCTCTTGAAAATCCCGTTTGGCGTGTTCGGGATAACTCAAACCATAGTAACTAACACCGGTCTCTTTGACTGCCATAAGTTTAATTTTGAAAGTTTAGATTTGAATAATGAACTGGACAACTGCCTCCATTGTACCATACTGGAGGCATTTTTTGAAGTACAATTTTCCGCAAAATCTATACAAATTTGCGCAGTGTTATTTCGCCGCATTTAACAATGTTTCCGCTGACGATGCCGCTTGAAGCATCACCGCTTTATAACGTTCTGCGGTACGTTCCGGTGCCGCCTTCATTTCTGCAAGCGGTGTGTTCAAAAACGCCGTTCTTGCTTCGGTGAACTGCGGTGCCAACGCTGCGGTATCAATTTTCTTTGCCTCATTCGGCGAAGTCAACAGGGATTCAACCGCTGCCTTGTAGCGCTGCGCCAGCGGCAGATAAAAATACTCAAACATCTCGTATTGGAATGACGCACAATAACCGTTTCCGGCGTTATTTAACAGTGTTTTCGCAAAACACGGATTAACTTCGTTCACCGTTTTGAGTCCCTCAAATGTTTCGGTCATTGAGTAATCCGGGTGCAGCGAAAGAATATCGCGGAACGTTTCCAGTTGTTTCTGATATGCTGCAAACTCACGGCGTACATCGTCTTCCGTTGCTTTGCCGTCTTTCCAATTCTTCAATGCAATGTTCAAATGACAGACCGCTAACACCGTCATCCGACCGGCAATCGTCCGGGCGAGGTCAAGTGCATCCCGTTTAACAAACGGCTTGTCATCGGCAAACGGAGCATCCGCCAACACTTTGTACATCTCCGATACCGCCGGAAGTTTATCGGCATAAATCTTTCTCGTTGCCGCCCAATCCCGCTGGGAAAAGAACACGCCGGCAGCCGGATAATGCCAAAGTCCCGACACATTGAACCATTCACCCGGATACGGGTATGTCATCGGAACAAATAACTTCCACGCTTTTAACATCACATCGGCATCACTCCGGTATCTTGTTTTGCAAAGACGTTCCGCGGCAGGCAATGGTTCCGGTTCGTCCGGGTTCCACGCATTATGCGGAAAATACTCCAGCATCAGAATATCGGCGTGCGACATTTCGGGCCAAAAAATGTATCCTTTGCAAAGCGGGTCTTTCGCCGCAATGTCAATCCTCTTGGCAATAATATCGTAGTTTGCCCGAATATCCGCAGACGCTTCCAACGCCTCAAAAATGCCGAAAATATACGGAAATTTACCGACAAGATTCCAATTCGTAAAGTTCCTTTCGGAAGTACTGTCCGCTTCATAATCCCAGATTATCGTGTTCTCCGGGTTCAATTCTTTAAGCAGTTGCGGTACTTCGTCCGGTGTCCACTCACTGAAAAAATCCCAGCCCGCCAGCAGAATTTTTGCATTAGGATACTCTTGCAGCAACTTCGCAATTAACCGGCGGTAAGTATAAAGTTTGATTTCAAGGTTATCCTTTTTGTCCTTGAACATACGGCGTTCCGCTAAACCGATAGTATGAAACAATTCCGGTTTGCCGTATTCCTCAACGTGTGTTTTCGTCAACTTAAAATACAAGTCAAGCATCTTATCATTTCGGATGTCCCAGACCAGACCGGTTTGCTCTTTATATCCGCCGCCGGATTGAGCAAGGAACTCCGGCTTAACTTTTTCAAGAAACGCCATCGGTGTCCGGCTGTACCAATGCGTCATTGTTCCGAAGTCCTCCGGGTGCATCAATTCCCGGTCGAAAGCGTATTGCAAAATATGTTTGCGCAATTCGCCGCGATACTTTAACGACCAAGACGGTGTCCGGTCATCGTATCCTTCACCCGCTTCCGGTATCGGCTTATCGTTATCAGGATACGGCACAATATCGGGGAATGCTTTTTGAAAAATATCATCCATCCCGATACGGAGCATAAACACGTTCAGCCGTTTTTTAACAATCCAGTCAATTTCCTGTTCCCAATCCTTCGGTCCCCAGTGTTCGGCTTGGAACCGGTGCAAAGAGCGGTGAGCAAAATAGCGCAAACCCCGGTATTCAAACCGCGGTGACTCCTTGATGTTCAACCCGGTGATGTCCAGCGTTTCGGACTTCGGAATGACATCGCCGTCCCAAAAATATGAACAGTTGCCCTGCTTTTCAAAGAAATGATAAACAGCATACAGTGCGGAACGTCCCCGACCGCCGGCAAGGAACAGCAAGTCCCGTGAACCGTCTTTTAGCGAACGGAGTTCATAATCATCCGTACCGGTTCGGATTTGGAACGGTTCCATTTTTTTCTGCTCGATGCAGTCCCGGCAGAACCGGTTGACTGCATCGGAACCAATCACTACGAGCGAATCGGCATCATTCGGTTCCGTGATAATCGGCAGTTCTTTGCCGGTGCAGAGTTTGTAATACTTCTGAAACTCCGCAGCGGCAATGTCATACGTTTTGCCTCGGTCATCGGGTTTCAAAATTTTCAATTCCGCTGCGTTAAGAAACAGCGGAGTAAAACAAAACAGCAGGAAAAATAAAGTACGCATAATAACAGTCCTCTTCTTTTGTTGGTGAAACATATCTACTGTGCCGGCTCCGGCGGGAGTTGCCAATCAAGCCAGCCGGAATCACGGTAATCCGTGATGGGAATGTCCCAGCCGATTTGGCGTAAATGTCTTCCGAATACTTCACTCCACACACCGGGATAGTCCGGCGGGGCGTGCCACATCACTTGTGCGCCCATTGAAAAAATCTTATAAAAGTTCTGTCCGTACAAATGATGCCACGACGTACATAACATTCCGTCCAGTTTCGCGTCAACGATGTTGCGTCCCTGCGACCTCATACCGGATGTGTCTTCATACGGACACGCCAGAACGGTAAATTCCTTTTCCTTGAAGTACCGCTGCGTTGCCCACGTTTCGTCTTTCTCCTTGCCCGTTCCGTACTGCCAATCACAAATCACAATATCTTTCGGTAACTCATCGAGAATTGCTGCCGTCTTTTTATTGCCGCAGACGGTATAACCATTCCACCGAGGGTCGGCAGTATCCAGCAGCATATCATGCCACATCATTATCCGGCAGTTCTGCTGCGCCAAAAGTTTATGAAAATACAAAAGATGTTCTTTCAATAACTGCGTGTAATCGGTTCGCAGACATCGGCGGCACTCCGGCGCACCCGCCTCGTCAAAACCGACGTGAAAAAACGGCGGCTTGTCAAACGCTTCGTACATTTCCAAAACAATGTCCGCTATTACCGTCTTCGTTGCCGGATTGCTGATGCACCACGTCCAGCCGTCCGGTTCGTACAACGGCAGCAATTCCGGGTGCCGGTCAAGCGGCGTATGTTTCAGCGACCCGCCGCGGGAACCGGAAGCGTGACCGAACAGATTAAACTGCGGTATAAGCGTTATACCGAGTTCTTTGCCGGTTTTTACCAATCGGCGGATGTCTTCGATTTTTGCTTTCTTGCCTTCCCAGCCGATTTCTGGATGTTTCACAGAAGGAAATGTTCCCCAACATTCCAGAACGGCATAATTCATCTTGTAATACGCCGCCAAGCGGATTGCCTGTTCAATCCGGGCCGCACGGGATTCAGGGAACCAGCAGATATGAATTCCGCGAAACTTCATCGCCGGCGCATCCGTAATTTTTACTTCCGGTAAAAAATATGCCGTCAGATGTTCCGAATCGTGATTGTATTCCGCCAGTTGCCGGATTGAATACAGTGCATAACGGATGCCGGCAAAGTCCGCCGCCGAAAGCGTTAACGTTTTTCCTGTTGCGCTAATTCGGTACGCTTCACTTGCTGCCGGAACGCCGTCAGTTTTTGCAACAACAATTTTCGGTTCCGTACCGAAAAATTGTTTGAACAATGTTTTCACTTTTTGAGCGGCACTTGAATCGCCAACGCCGAGTTCAATGTTCACCGTCAACGTGCTGTCGAGGACAACATCGGCATTGCCGGTGAATTCAATTTTCTGCGGCTGCGGCAGAAGCCGTTTTTTGAACGCTGCCTGCTCTGCCGGTGAAAGCGGAGCGGCAAAGCAAAGTCCGAAAGGAACGGCAAACAAGAGAACCGTAAAAATAAATCTTTGCATTTTTCACTCGGAGGGGGTAAGTATTTCAGAGGATATTACAAGTTGATATTACACTTCGTCTAACGGATATTACGGCGCAGCACCGAGGGAAAGTTTTACTTTCTTTTCGGGAATATCCAGTGTAAAGGTATTTTTCCCGTTTGCAACCTCGATACTAAAGGGTGTCTTATCCTTCTCGGTATATTTCAAGGGAACAGTGCGGAACGAAGGATGCTCTTTATTAAACTTCGTACTTTCTTCTTCGGTCATAGATTCCGGTCTCGGTACGTCGGCAGCAATACAATCAACCGTTACCTTGTATTTGCCGGCAGGAATACCTCGATATTTGCCGTGAGTAAAGACAACGAGTTTTCCTTCGGCATCAGTTGTTCCGCCGCTGGTCCAAGTATGGGAACCTTCGGCAGAAGTCAGTCCGGTCATTGCTCCCGGCAGCGGTTTGCCTTCCTGCGTGATGAGCAGTGTTGCCGGATACAGCGGCGGCATTCCGTCCGGGAGTTTTTCACCGCAGCCGGTAAAAACAAGGAACAACGGACAAAGAATACCGAGTAATGCAAAATCGTTTTTACGCATAACAATATCTCCGGTTAAGTGATGATGTAAGATGTTCAGCCCCCGCACCAACGGTGAGGTTCTTGAAACAGGGGCTAAACGAGTTTATTAAAAATTATAATGAAGTTGATTCGCCGCCGGACGGGGTACCCATTGCCCCCCAAACACCATAAGGCGATTTGCCTTGCAGCGGACGCTTCACACTCAAATTTCCGCAGTCAACCGTATTGGAAACGAACCGGACAGCACCGTCCATCAGCACCGCATTAACACCGCCGGTGTGATAACTTGACGGCGTTAATACCATTACCACTACAACATCTGACGAACACGAAGGCGAATTCGGCGGCAGTACCGTATGAAAATTGTTGTATGCAGGACGCCCGGAATACCAAATCCCGCCGGGCCAGTTGCCCCCCCAGTGATTAACCAACTGTGTTTTATCGCCGGCAACCGTGGCGTTATTCAAACACGTCTGCGGAATCATTGACGAAGGGTTATTTGCCGTATCGCCTTCCCGCATTGCCGCCGTTCCGTTAAACAAGCCGACCTTTGCATTAGCATCGTCACCCCGTTCTGTTTGACAGTGTTCGCTTGCACCAACGGTGTTCGAGGTGCCGTCCGTGCAGGATGAAACAGTATGCCACATAAACAAATGGAACATTCCCCGTTCTTCCGGCCGGCGGGTCGGATACGAAACATAAGACGGATACATATAACCGACTTCGATATTTCCCATTCCGTCTCCCATCGAATAGACAACACTGCTCCGGGCAATCGCAGGTGAGTTGCCGCTGTATCCGGGCAGGTTTGAATTGCTGTCGGACGGACACAGAATCGCCGAAATCTTTCCGGTGTTTCCTTCATACCGGGAATTTACTGCATCATTGGCTGCTGCCGACGTGCTGCTGAATGCCCGCTGGTGAACGGCTTCGTAGCGTGCCTGTTGTTCCAGAAACGGACACAGCGCAAGCGTGGTGTTCATTGGGTGTATCCCGTATCCGCCGGCGTTAGGGTTAGCAGAAGCCCACTCCGCCATAACGCTCATATTGTAGTTGCCGAACTTGTACGCGCCGGCGGGAAACGCTTTGTGCGTATCGTGGTAGTTGTGCAGCGCAACACCGATTTGCTTGAAAACGTTACTGCACTGCATTCTTCTTGCGGCTTCTCTCGCCGCCTGCACCGCCGGTAAAAGCAGAGCGATTAACACGCCGATAATGGCGATGACTACGAGAAGTTCAACCAAGGTAAAGGCACATTTTTTCATTGTTATGGTCCTCATAAAGTATTGTGTTTAGGTTTATCAATCAATCAACGTTTTAGCCCCCGCACCAGCGGTACGGTACTAAACGGCGGGCTTACACCCGCCGCTCTTGTTTCATTACAGCGTACTATTTTCGCCGCCGTCCGGTGTTCCCATTGCTCCCCAAACACCGTAAGGCGAAGGTCCGTTCAGCACACGCATTTTTGTTAAATCGCCGGTGTCAATCGTATCCGAAATAAAATGAACCGAACCGTCTAAAAACGCGCTGTTCACACCGCCGGGATGATAACTTGACGGCGGAAGTACCATTACGACAGAAACATCGCTGCGGCACATCGGCGCATTGGGTGCTAAAACCGTATGAAACGAATTGCTCGACGGAGCGGCAGTGAACCAAATTGCCCCGCCCCAAAAACCGGAGATGCGCTTCGCCAGCAGTTTTTTATCTGTTGTAGAATAAGCGTTTTGAAGGCAAAGATGCGGCTTCATCGAAGACGGATTATTGTTCGTATCCCCTTCCCGCATTGTAATGTCACCATCGTAGCAGCCCGCAATGACGGTCCACTCGTTACCTGCCTTCACACCGGCTTTTTCGGAAGCAGCGACCGTATTGGACGAACCGTCCGTACAGGAGCCGAAAGATTTCCAATGATAAAT
>JAISJZ010000009.1 GCA_031261125.1 Planctomycetaceae bacterium
ATTTTATCGTCAGACCGTTTGGTGCAGCAGTCCGAATTTTCCAATGGCGTGAAAATCACCATCAACTTCGGCAACGGTGATTTCAAACTGCCGGACGGGACGGTTGTTGAGGGCAACGATTGGAAGATGGAGACAGTATCCCGCAAACGCTAGGATGTACGCTGCCCCAAAATCTCACACAAACAGGTGTTTCGATTTAGATGGGGGAGAGTCAAGTATGTGATTTCCAGAATTTACGTCAGTACCGAACCCCGGACTTGAACCGGGATGCCCGTGAGGGCGGGGGATTTTGAATCCCCTGCGTCTGCCATTCCGCCAGTCCGGCAAGAACATTGGCGTAATTCTACCGAAATCGGAAAAAATAACAAGGGGGGCAATCCTTGCGTTGCCGGACGCAGAAAAATGTGATAAACTACCGCCGTTCAATCGAAATACTGCCGTATTCAATGTTTCTCCGCCAGCGTTCACAACTCCTTCGCCAACTTCGGAACTTTTTCAATAACAAAGATTTTATCGAAGTCCAAACGCCGGTACTGTCTGCCGACACCGTCGTTGACCGGTACATCGAGCCGCTGCCGGCCGTTTTACAACCGCCGACAAAGCCGGCGGCTCCCCAAACGCTGTACTTTCGCACATCACCGGAATTTGCGATGAAACGGATACTGGCAGCCCGCGGGCAGGCGGACGTGTTAAACGATGATGAGTTTAACGCCATTTATGAAATCGGTCCGGTATTTCGGCTCGGCGATAGGGGACAGTTTCACAATCCCGAATTTACGATGCTTGAATGGTACCGCATCGGCGATGATTACCAAACGGGAATGAATCTGCTGGAAGAACTGATTCGATTCATTACGAAACGAATACCGATAAAACGTTCCTTTCAGGAAGTGTTTGAATCGGCAACCGGTTTGAATCCGCATCTGACAACGGTATCGCAATGTAAAAAAACGGCGGAACAGCGCGGCGTTGTTTATCCCGAATCGTTCACGGAAACGGAAGACATCGAACCGTGGCTCGATATTCTGTTTTCAGAATTAGTGCAGCCGAAGTTAAAAAACGTGATTGTGTTCGATTATCCGGGGGAGCAACCGCAATTAGCGCAAACACGGTCGGAAAACGGCTATACGGTCAGCGAGCGGTTTGAATTGTTCTTGGACGGTATTGAAATCGCCAATGGTTACAATGAGTTGCTGGATGCAGAGGAACTTCAGCGGCGTTTTGCGGACACGAACCGGCAGCGGCTTGCCGACGGAAAAGGCGGTTTGCCGGTTGAGAGCAAACTGTTGGAAGCGATGCGTCTCGGTTTACCGCCGTGCAGCGGTACCGCTTTGGGTGTTGACCGGCTTTTAATGGTTTTAACCGGTGCGGGAGCCATTGACGATGTTATTACATTTCCGATTGAAACAGCATAAGGCAAGTCCTAAAAACTCTTTCTAATACAACAAAAAAAACAGACGGGATTTTTCTTTTTGAGGAGTTTTTCGGAACCGCCTGTAAAAATACCGTTTGCCGGTCTGTACTGCCGTTCATTGTGTTGTAATGCCGACTAAATCGCAACCTTCTGTTTCAAGAATCTCGCACGGAACAATCGAACCGGCAGCGCAAGTTCCGCCTTCCTGTACAGTTACATACACTACCGGGTCAACGTCCGGCGCGTCGGCATACGTCCTGCCGATGAATAAATTCGGTTCCGTCCGCCCCGTTTCTTTGTCGATATAATTACCGTCAATCTGAACGTTGATAATCCGTCCTTTCTGCTTCGCTGCCCAAGCAGTTGAGTACCGTTCACAAACGCGGTAGAGTTTATCGAACCGCCGCTGCAATATCGGTGCGGAAACCTTATCGGAGAATTGCGCCGCGGGTGTCCCTTTTTCAGGAGAGAATTGAAATACACCGGCGCGTTCAAACTTCCACCGTTCCGTGAACCGGACAAGTTCACTAAACATTTCATCGGTTTCGCCCGGAAAGCCGACTATCAGCGAAGTCCGCAAGACAAGGTTTTCAATCCGTTCCCGCAGTTCGCCGAGCAGCAGTTCCGTTTCTTCCAGCGTTACCCGCCGGTTCATTCGGCGTAGAATATCGTTGTCGGCGTGCTGTAACGGAATGTCAATGTACGGCAGGAGTTTTCTTTTCGCCGCAAACAAGTCAATCAATTCGTCATCAAAGTATTGCGGGTACGCATACATTACCCGAATCCAGCGCAGTGAGTCAATTTCTTCCAACTTCCGCAGCAGTGCCGGCAGTTGCGGTTTGCCGTAAAGGTCGTTTCCCCAAAACGTTGTTTCTTGGGCGATGACAACGATTTCCTTTACACCGCCGTCAACGAGTTGTGCCGCTTCGTCTAACAGTTTTTCCAGCGGTTCGCTTCGGAATCTGCCGCGGATGTTCGGAATAGCGCAGAACGTACACCGCCGGTCGCAGCCGTCGGCAATCCGAAGATAGGCAACGTGTTTTTCCGTTAAACGATGCCGGGCAGCGGGAAGCGGACTGCTGATGCTTTCGGCGGGAATAACATTTGTGTCATTCTCCATTTCCCTCACTCCGCTCCATTCGTCAATTTCGGGAAATTCGGCGGCAAGTTTACTGATAACCTCGTACTGCGGCATACAACCGCGGACGACGATGCGGCTGATGTGTCCTTCCCGTTTGAGTTGAATGAGCGACCGGATGTAGTCCCGCGCCTCGTCCCGCGCTGATTGCAGAAAACCGCAGGTGTTCAATATCACCGTTTCGCAATCGTCAATGTCAGGTTGAAACGTTTTACCGAGCGCGGAAAAATCGGCAGCGTAATGTTCGCTGTCAACCAAATTCTTGGGACAGCCGAGCGAAAGGATTGAAAAGGTATCAGGTTTAATAAACGGCATTTCTTTATGAGGAAACGTTAACTGCATCCCATTGATTTTCCGCAGTTATAGCAAAGATAGCAGTTGCCGTTCCGCACGGTAATAGCACCGCAACTGTCGCACAACGGCGCATCTGATTGAAAGCCCGCTGCCTGCTCGTCCGGCGACGCAACAGGACTGGTGATTATCGAAACAGAAGCAAGGGACGAGTTGAGAATGTTAGCGGCAGAACTTGTTTCGGCTGCCGAAGCAAGTACCGCCGACGGTTCACTCTTCACCTTTAATTCTTCATTCTTCGCTCTTTTTTCACCCGCACCGGAGGTACCGGGGCTAGCCGGCGGGCGGCTGGGGCTCACTTCGTCTTTGTTCGACGGTCCCTTGCGCCGTTCAATCGGTTCGCTCAATTCAGGATAATCAAAACCGGCGTAGGTTTTCAACGATACCGTTGACTGTTCCGATAAAAACGTCATTTCAAGCCAGCGGAATAAATAATCGACCAAACTCCGGGCAATCGGAATGTCAGGGTTCTTCGTGTTGCCCAGCGGTTCAAACCGGGTATGTGAGAATTTTTCGACATACACTTTCAACGGAACACCGTATTGCAGCGACATCGAAATCGCCGTGCCGAAGCAGTCCATCAAACCGCCGATAGTGCTGCCTTCTTTCGCCATCGTGATAAACATTTCACCGACACGACCGTCGGGATACAAACCGACCGTAATATACCCTTCGTGACCGGCGACGTTAAACTTGTGCGTAACGGACCGGCGTGTGTCCGGCAAGTGTTCCCGCCGCGGGGTCTTCGTCAAACGGCGTTCCTTGGGGGAAAGTTTTACGTTTTCGGCAGAAGCGGGATTCGCAGAATCCCGTTCGTGAGATTTTTTCTCGGAAGTATTCAACGGTTGTGCGCCTTTACTGCCGTCCCGATAAACCGCCAACGCTTTCAAGCCGAGTTCCCAACCGAGCATATACGCATCGGCAATGTCCTGTACCGTTGCCGAGTTCGGCATATTCACCGTCTTGGAAATCGCCCCGCTGATGAACGGCTGCGCTGCGGCCATCATTCGGACGTGAGCGTCCCACGGAATACACCGACCGCTGCCCGGCATCTGAAAGGCGCAATCAAATACCGGCAAATGCTCTTCCAGTAAACCGGGTGCCTCATAAATCGTTCCCTTCTCCTGAATGTGTCCGACAATCGCCGCGATGTCTTCGTCGGAATATCCCAGCGTTTTCAATGCCAGCGGTACGGTGTTGTTCACGATTTTCAGCGTTCCGCCGCCGGCAAGCGACTTAAATTTCACCAATGCAATATCCGGTTCGATGCCCGTGGTATCGCAGTCCATCATAAAACTGATTGTTCCCGTCGGGGCAAGAACCGTCGCTTGGGCGTTGCGAAATCCGTTGCGCCGCCCGTTGTTGCTCACTTCGTCCCAAAGTTGCTGCGCCTGTTTCTTCAAGTAATTCGGGCAGTTGTTGATTTTATTGACCGCCTCCCAATGCATATCAATCACGTTCAACATTGCCGACCGGTTTTCCCGGTACGCCGGAAATGTACCGGCAACTTCGGCGAGTTCGGCACTCGTCCGGTAACCGGCACCGGTGAGCAAAGCAGTCAAAACGCTGCACAAGCCGCGGGCTTCGTCTGAATCATACGGCAAACCGAGCGACATTATCAGCGAACCGAGATTGGAGTATCCCAAACCGATAGCGCGGAACTTGTGAGAATTCTCCGCAATTTTCTTAATAGGATAACTCGCCCGGTCAACGATAATTTCCTGGGCGATGAAGAAGATTCGGCACGCCTGAACGAACCGGTCGGCATCAAACAGTCCCTCTTCGTTTCGGAACTTCATCAGATTGATACTCGCCAGATTACACGCCGTATCGTCAACGCTCATATACTCGCTGCACGGATTTGATGCGTTGATTCGTCCCGACTTCGGAACGGTATGCCAGCGGTTAATCGTTGTATCGTACTGGACACCGGGGTCGCCGCACGCCCACGCCGTTGACGCAATCTTCTCAAACACTTCCGTTGCCGGATATTCGGACCCCTTCTTGTTTGGGTCGGTTACCCAAGTCGTTGCCCACGTTTTGTTATCCTTGACGGCTTGCATAAAATCGTCCGTAAGACGCACCGAAAGATTGGCGTTTTGGTAGAGTACCGATGAATAAGCGTCTTCGTAAGAGAGTCCCTGCTGCATCAAGATTTTCGCTTTCTTCTCTTCCCGTTGTTTGCAGTCGATAAAGTCCATTATGTCGGGATGCGTGATTTTCAAGGACTGCATTTTTGCCGCCCGGCGGGTTTTGCCGCCCGACTTCACGACCGCTGCAATCTGGTCATAGACCCGCATAAAAGACAACGGTCCCGACGGTTTGCCGCCGCCGCTTAATTTTTCCTTTGAAGAGCGAATCAACGACAAATCCGTTCCTGTTCCGCTGCCGAACTTGAAGAGCATCGCTTCGCTTTTCGCCAAGTCCATAATGGAATCCATATTGTCGGCAACGCTTTGAATGAAACACGCCGACGCTTGCGGATGTTCATAAGGATTTTCCGGCTGCGTTGCTTCGCCGGCGGCTTCGTCCCAATGCCAAGTACATTTCCCGCCGGATACACCGTACTGATGATACAGTCCGACATTAAACCAGACCGGCGAATTGAACGAACCGTACTGATGCAGAAGCAGCCAGGCAAGTTCACGGTAGTATGTTTCACCGGTTTTCTTATCGGCAAAACAGCCGTCCTCCACGCCCCAGTCGGCAAGCGTCCGGGCAACGCGGTGAATGAGTTGCCTGACGGACTTTTCCCGCTCCGGCGTACCGTGTTCGCCGTAAAAGTATTTGCTGGCAACAACGTTGACGGACAGTTGCGACCACGTTTCAGGAAATTCACAGTCGGTTTGCTCGAACAGGTTCCCGCCGTTATCGCCCTTGATAGCGGCAGTGCGTTTCGTCCATTCAACGGTATCGAACGGGTCGCGGACATCCGCCGGACAGAACACCGGTTCGACATTTAACCCGCCTGCTTGCCGGGCAGTACCAGTGAACTCCGTTATCCGGTTATGAGTCGAGTGTTCCAGAACAGCAGCATCCGAACTAATCATCGCTTCCTTCGTGTTAGAGGTTATCGCACCGCCGAAAAACGGCACAGATACTACATATAGTAGTATTACATCCCATTACGATACAACAGGTAGTATCCCGAACAGGACAGCGGTAATCATACCGCAACTTTTTGAGATGTCAACGACTTTTTTTAATTTTCTTAACTCCCTGTTTCGGCAATGGTTTATAAAAAAACATATTTTGTTGTTAAAAACAGGTTTCAACCAACCGGAGCGTTGTAAGTTCTTGCCGGTAAAAACGGTTCGGTGTTTCCCCCCGCATTTTTCATAAAAACGGTGCAACAGTTTTAAGAATAAAAATTTTTTTACCAATTTTGAGATATTAGTTAAAATAGGCAACTTATAACGTGTTGTGTTGCTCTGTTGATGTACAGATGAAACTGTCGATTGACGAATTTGCGTCTTGTAGTAAAATCAACGGTTAATAGTTTGACTTAATTCTTGTTCCGCAGTACGGCAATGGCACAATCTTCTCAAAATTCACCGGAAAGCGTTAAAGAAATCCTCGGATACTTGAATTTTTCGTCTGGTGAACGGAATCTGCGGTTCTTTCAGGTTCTGAACTCGTATTGGGAGGAAAAATTCTCATCTCCCTCTCCCGCCGGGGAGAAGGGATTTGTTTATCATATTATCGAATCACTGGAAAACGACTTGACAGAACTGTCCGCAGAATCAGCGGCATTCAAAGTTGATGACCAAGCCGGTCAGGTCTTGAAATTGGTGCGGGAAGAACTTCTGCCGGCATACCGGCAATTTCACAGCGATTTACTGCATCATCACAAAGACGATGCGGTTTTCAACTCGTTTTTTCTGGCAAAAGCGTTTGAAACCGTTTTGCAGCAGGAAGCACCGCGGACAGACACCGACAAGGTTGTCAAAAAGAGCATCAAGCAATTAAACGATTACATCGGCTACCGCCCGATTCCGGTGCTGGAAGGCGAAGAGCGGCATCAGCCGTATATGCACGAATGGGTCGCGCCGGTTCCGCTGTACATCGACGGGGCGGGCGTTGCCGCCGGGCGGTATCGGGAACTCATTGAACAAACGTTGACAATCCTGAACGAAACCGACCCGCAGATTCTTTATGAAGCGTGTCTGGACCCGAAAAAATTGCGGGAAGTGGTCATCGACCCGCGGGCTTACGATTTCGACCATCCGATTAACCGCAAACCGAACTATCATTTCGGCATTTGGGACCCGCTGACGATTGACAACAAGGGTTATTACCGGCGGTTCGTCGTCCATCAGGTAACACTGGACGGAATTCTGCAACGGCTGGAGTCCGCCTATATGGGGGAATCCGATGCCGCATCCATTCCGCGGGACGAACTGCTGTACGAAGCCGCGGCCGTTCTTGCCGGAACAATGTTGATGGGGGCTGGTGTTTGCGGTGATACTCCGCAGACCTACGATTCGGAAACATCGCTCGGCGATTTAATGCCGGTAATTGCCGGTTACCGGGATAGATTTTACGAACAGATTCTCGAAAAGATTCCCGAAAAAATGAAGCCGCGGATTCTCGAAGAGAAAGAGCGGCTGTTTCAGTCCTTCGGCGGCTGCCGGCAAGGATTGAACCGGCAGTTAGCAAAGCGGCGTGCCGACCAGTTGCAGCGGATTAGTTTAGCCCGGATTTACGCCCAAATGGGATATTCCGAAGCGGCACGGGAACAAACAAACATTATTGCCGTTCCGTCTGCCCGAATCGCTACAGAAATTGATTGCCTCATCACCGATGCCCACCTGCTCATCGACCAGGAACAGTTAGAACAAGCATCGGACAACCTGCCGAAAATCGAAGACCTTATCCGCAGAGGAATCAACTGCGGAGCGATTGTTGACCCGTGGACGATTCTCGGTTTCGGCGGCAATTACAGTTTGTTTCACAATCTCGAAAATTCGATTCACGACCATCGGATTGACGATTTGATTGACCTGCTGGAAGATATTTTCGACTTATACAGCCGTCTTCAAAAAGAGGCGGCG
>JAISJZ010000014.1 GCA_031261125.1 Planctomycetaceae bacterium
AAAACCAAATTCTTTTTAGAGATGTCCCGGTATTTTTTTATGTCAGTTTCCGAACGAGTTTAATAAAATCCGAATGAAAGAGGAAAACTATGCGATTTTGTGTTTTGTTTATTGCCGTCGTTTTGACATTTTGTACTGCCGTTTTGGCGGACGAACCCGTGTTCATCGAAGCGGAATCCTTCGCCGATAAAGGCGGCTGGGTTGTTGACCAGCAATATATGCACGTAATGGGTTCGCCGGTGCTGTTGGCGCACGGGATGGGCGAACCGGTCAAAGACGCAACGACGACAGTGGTCTTCCCGAAAACTGGCAAATACAACGTTTTCGTCCGAACCCGGAATTGGGTTACACCGTGGACACCGGAATACGCTCCCGGTAAGTTTCAGATGAGCGTCAACGGTAAAAAGTTAGACACCGTTTTTGGAACCGAAGGCGACCCGTGGCACTGGCAAAGCGGCGGAACCGTTGATATTAAAGATACGAACGTCGAAATTGCATTGCACGATTTGACCGGTTTCGATGGTCGGCTCGATGCTATTATTTTTACCAACGACGAAAATTATGTACCGCCGGAAGATGTCAAAGCAATCGACGTAACATTGGCGAAGTCATACTGAGCGTTAAGTTCGGCGTAGTTTGCGGCGGTGATATTGAGAGTGAGACCGGTTAGCGTTGTTGACTCTGCCTCTTCCACCTGAAACGGCACTTCCGCCGCCGCCACTTGATCGCTGTCCCCAAACTGCCCCGGCAGCAGCGGATTGACGGAGAGCATTTCTCGTGCTTCGAGGGATTCAATATGAAGCGAGCGGGCGTTATTTTTACGAGCGGATTTAGTATTTGTCATTGTTTTAGCGGCGGTTGATGGTTAACATTTAACGAGCGGGAAATCACGGTGGCTATTGTATCCGAAGCAGCAACCCGTGTCAACCTATCTACTTACTCGGCACACGTCTCTTCCGGGTTTCTTTTTTAACCGCAATCAACTGTTTTTTACTGCGGAATTTGAAGTCCGTATTTTCCGTTATTCCGTATGTTCCGTAGTTCTTTGTGCATCGTACTCAAAAAGCCGCTGCTGGTTTTAAGATGGGCTTGAACGACGGCGATGGGAGAACCGCTATCGGCATTGACGGCGAGTTGAGCCGTCAAGTCATAACCGTTACAATCTTTGAGACAATCGCTGAGGCGGTCTTGTTTGCTTGCCGGAATGGCAAGACCGGCGGCGATTCGTTGCGAATGTTGCATTGATTGACCGATCATCGTAAAATAACGCCTGTCGAGACGTTTGTCTCCAAAATTCACTTCGATAGCATACAGCGAACTTTAACCATTTTCGCCAATTTATGCAAGTTCAAAATATTTGTGTAGATACTATTGAACTGACACACGGGGTTATCCATATTAAGCCCCTTACGGAGCCTATGAGTTTTAGGACCTGCTCGGCGGCGAGGGAACGTATCAGGATTGCTGGATTGTTTCGAGCAAGCCGGCATAGAATTAAAACCGGAAATTGACGAATACTTCGGACGGTTTAACAAGCAATAATACAAAGTACACACAGAATAAAATATGTCAAACACTGAAAAGAAGCAGTCCGTTCTCGTTCTCGGCGGCGGTCCCAACCGCATCGGTCAAGGTATCGAATTCGATTACTGCTGCTGCCACGCCGCTTACACTGCCAAAAAACTCGGTTATCGGGCAATTATGATGAATTGCAATCCCGAAACCGTTTCAACCGACTACGATACCAGCGATGTATTGTACTTCGAGCCGCTGACGCTGGAAAATGTTCTGTCGGTGATTGCTCACGAAAAGCCGCTCGGCGTGATACTGCAATTCGGCGGACAAACGCCGCTCAATCTTGCGAAGGCATTAGAAGTTGAAGGCGTGCCGATACTTGGTACAAGCGTTCACTCTATTGACCTCGCCGAAGACCGTCATCTGTTCGGCGAAATGCTTAAAGAATTAGACATCCGCCAGACCGCCGGCGCAACCGCAACCGCTTTGGAAGAAGCGTTAATCGTTGCTGAACGTATAGGTTATCCCGTGTTAATGCGTCCGAGTTTCGTTCTCGGCGGAGCAAAGATGGAAATCATCTTCGACGCAGAGGACTTGAAATCGTATTGGAAGGCGTTGCTTGAATATAGTAAGAATGCCGACTTAACGATTGACGAAAGCAGACCGATTCTCATTGATAAGTTTCTCGAAGATGCGATTGAAATTGATGTCGATGCCGTTGCGGACGGCGAAAATGTGATTGTTGCGGCAATTATGGAACACATTGAAGAGGCAGGGATTCACAGCGGCGATTCGGCGTGTTCGATTCCGCCGCAGTCGCTCACGCCGAAGTTAATCCGGCAACTGGAAGACGCGACAACGAAGATCGCGTTGAAAATGCACGTTGTCGGTCTTTTGAACATACAGTTTGCGATAAAGGACAATTTGATATATGTTCTTGAAGTTAATCCGCGGGCAAGCCGAACCGTGCCGTTTGTCAGCAAGGCAATCGGCGAGCCGTTGGCAGCGATTGCAACGCGGGTGATGCTCGGAGAAAAATTGCCGGAGATGTTTTTAGCGAGACCATTCCAGCGTTGGCAAGATATGAATTACGTTGCGGTGAAAGAGAGCGTGTTTCCTTGGTCGCGGTTTCCGGGGACGGACACGCGGCTTGGTCCCGAAATGAAATCAACGGGCGAAGTGATGGGTATTGCGGATACTTTCGGTGAAGCGTTTGCGAAGGGCGAAGCGGGAACGGGAACGGCAGTGCCGGAACACGGCAACGTTTTAATCACGGTGAAACCGGCGGACAGACCTTACATCGGCGACATTGCGAAGCGGTTGAC
>JAISJZ010000062.1 GCA_031261125.1 Planctomycetaceae bacterium
GGCAGTTGTGCCTTGGCAATCCAATCAATGACAGCATCGGCTTTCTTTTCCAATTCCGGGTCGGGATGGTCGGCAAGCGAATACGCCGTTCCTTCGAGAAGTTTATAAACATCGGAATCATTAAAGTAGATACCTTCAAACTTGCCGTCCATCAGTTTAGCGGCTTTGGCAAAGTTGGTGAACCGTCCGGTTTTTTCACACCATTCGTAATTATGGGGAATCGAAATTTCCCGATTGGTTTTCAACCGCGGTGACCAAAAAGTGTCGTTAAAGTGAACTGCCGTGAACGGCACGGCAGTTAGCGGGCGGGAAACGGCGAGAGAACTGGCACTGCCCGTTTCTTGAGCAAGTGCTGCGGTACAAAGACAAAGGAAAATAAAAATAAGAATGTGTTTCATCGGAATAAAGACAGTAAGATTATGACAATGGATTATAGAGAATGAACAACTCACAAGCGGTCATTATAAACTATCCGTTATTTTTTTCAACCAGATTGCCGACGGCTGGCTACAGTTCGCTATTTTGCTTACGGCTGCATCGGTAGCCATTCTACGCCTGTTTTTGTGACGTTAAATCGTTTTGCACGGATACTGGAACCGGTGCCTTCTTCGTAATAAACGATCAAAATGGAACCGTCTTTGAGTTCGACCATTGACGGATAAGCTCCGCCGAAATGATCGACCAAAATCGGTGCGCTCCATGTCTTACATTCATCGCGGCTGAGACGAAGACTTGTTTGCGGAATCCGGGTTGCCAATAAAATAACATCGTTCTTGGTTCGTAACAAATAAGGACAATGCCCTTCGAAACCGGCATGTTCGGAAACCGACCATGTTTTGCCTTTGTCTTTCGAATAGGAAACGCCCATCCAGGGACGCTGAATCGCATACAAGGTTCCGTCTTTCAATTCAATAACATCGGTTTCGGCGTCAAGCGGAGGTCCGCCGTTCGGAATGACAATGGCTTCGCTCCACGTTTTGGCGTTATCGTAACTGAGACTGACGGCTCCGCATTTTTGCTGATTACTTTCCAGATAAAGCGGCAACAGGAGCGTTCCATCGGAGAGAATACGTATCGGCTGGCTAACGGGAACATCCTTGAAAAGGATTTTCGGTTCCGACCATGTTTTACCGTTGTCGTTCGATTCTGAAAGACATGTCTTCGTATGTGGTCGTTGTTCACCCTGTTGAGGAACGTAAGTAAAAAACGAGAGCAGGATACGCCCGTCGGGAAGTTGAACAACCGATGGATCGCGGTCATCCAAAGGCGTGTCGATGATTGTTTCGGCTTTTGTCCAGGTTTGACCTTCATCGGAAGAATAACAACTGACGATTCGACCGCCTTTCGGTAACGATTCATTCGGTACAGAAACATGTCCGTAACCGGCATAGAAAACACAAAGCAATCGTCCGTCTTTCAATCGGCAGACATCAGGAAACGCTTCATATCCACCGGCTCCGGCATCGGTGCAAACGTGAACCCAGAGCGGTTTGGGATTTTTGAATTCCGATACCGCCCGTTCCGCTTGACCGGAAACGATAATGTCTTTAACGTGCGCAATTCCATCACTGCCGTAAAAACCGATGCGTCCCGCTCCTTTGATGTTACTATCCTGAACTTCGTAAAGTTCTTTCCCGTCGAAAAAAACTTTGAGTGTATCGCCCTTGATTTCCAGAGCGGCATCGTACCACGTTTCGGCTTGCCGGTTCGGAACGGCAACCCGTTTGATTTCCAACCAAGAGTTCGATTCATCGAAACGTACCAAAATTGCCGACCGGCGGTCAAAGTGGACATAATAATAATGTTGCGCATTAAATGCTTTCACAATGAAGCCGCAAGCAAGTACCTTGTTATCCGGTCCTGATTCGACTTTGAATTTTGCGGAGAGTTTCGTGTCGTTCCACTCCAGCGGCAGATAAAAGCCCTTCGATATTGCTTGTGTGCCGTCGAAGACAAGTTCTCCGTTCTTTACAGAGCCGTTCTTGTCGGTAAACGACCACTGATCGGTTTTGTCGGGAACGATTTTCGTTTCATCCGCCAAAACGATAAATGAACAGAAAATCAAAAAAAATATTCCGGTCAATCGTAATAACATCGTTAATGTCCTTTCGAAAAAATTGTGAAATTTTGGGAAATCTGGGTAGGCGATTGGTTTGGGTAGGCGACCGTTCGGCGAACGGCTGCCTACCTAAGAAATTTATTGCCCGGCATTATCGCGTCCGTTGGCGGCACTGAGAGCTTGCCAAACGGTCCAGTTGATCGTATTCGACACAAATTGTACACTGCCGTCCATTCGGGAGGAATTGACCCCGCCGGAATGATATGATCTTGCCGCTTGGTAAGCGTCTCCATAACCTGTGGTGATTTATTCTGCTGGCGGCAGATTTGCCACTACATAATGTGAAGATCGGTCGCAAATGCCGCGGTACAAAAACAAAGGAAAGAGAGGATAAGTGCGTGTTTCATAGTGAATTGACAAAGGAGAATGATAATTGACAATTGGACTCTCTATTATTTCTTATTTTTTGTTAATCAGATGAAACGCATTATTCTCGGAATGACCGGTGCGAGCGGGACTGTCTATGGACTGCGTTTGCTTGACGTTTTGCTGCAAACGAATTGCGAAGTTCATCTCGCGGTATCCGATGCGTGGAAAAGTGTTGCGAAAGAAGAGTCAGGAGTTCAGATATTAGAGCGGTTTACGCTAAATCCGAATGTTAAACTCTATGTCTCTGATAATTTTGCGGTTCCGATTGCCAGCGGGTCGGTGCCGAACGACGGTATGGTGATTGCCCCGTGTTCCGGCGGTACGCTCGGCTGTATTGCCGCCGGAGTGAATCAACACTTAATTCACCGTGCTGCGGAAGTGCAACTGAAAGAACGCCGGCGATTGATTTTGCTCGTCAGGGAATCGCCGCTGTCGCTGATACATTTGCAAAATATGGAGCGGATTACGTTGGCGGGCGGAATTATTCAACCGGCGTGTCCGTGTTTTTACAGCGGCGGAAATACGAATGATTTGATTGACAGTGTCGTTGCCCGAACGCTGGATTTGTTAGGCGTTGAACATAACGTCAGTTGCCGGTATTCTTGTCAATAACGCAGTACATTTTCGGCGGTTCCTGCGGTTGCGGCTTATCCAACGCTATCGGACTGGGTGTAAAACCGATAAATACAAACGCCAGCGTCAACCAGCCGAGAATATAACGGAACGGTGTAAGCGGCAGCGTATCGTTGCCCGTCGGCGGATGTGTTACGCCGATATAAGCGAGCAAAATCAGCATCAGCGTCCAATGCCAAAGATGGAACCAAACCACGAGAAGTATCAGCGCATAAAAAATAAGCGTTGAGAATTTACCGGCATTTTTTCCGACCATTGCGTAAAAGACGTGTCCGCCGTCGAGTTGACTGAACGGCATCAGGTTCAGCGAAGTCAGAAGCAGTCCGACCCAGCCCGCCATTGCAAGCGGATGAGCGTACATTGTCATATTGCCGGGAACGGGACCGAAAATCCAGTATGAGAACAATTTGAACAGCAGCGGTTCGTTGTATGTTATATCGGCGGCACTGATTTCAGACGGTCCGAAGTGCGACCATTTAATTCCGTAATAGAGAAAGAATACTGTCGGTACCAGACCGGCGAGCGGACCGGAAATACCGATGTCGAACAACGCCCGGCGGTTGGGAATCCGTCCGTCCATTGCGATGACCGCCCCCATTGTTCCAAGCGGACCGAACGGCATCGGGATAAAGAACGGCAGCGAACATTGAATTCCGTACCGCCGCGTTTGAATGTAGTGTCCTAATTCGTGGCACGTCAACAGCAGCATCAGCGGAACGGAATACTCGGTGCCTAACCAAAGCAGTTCTTTGAATACCGCCCACGCGTTGCCGGATAGTTCCGAATTCATCGGAAAGAGAAATACGGAAACGCAGAAATGGTAGAGCAGTCCGCTGTCGATACGAAAACCGGCTGCGGTAAACCACGTTGCGATGTACAACAGCAGCGGAAGTTGCCATCGCTGGCGGGAAGAATACGTTCGCATATCAGGCGATTGTACTCTATGGTACTTCTAAAAACTATCCTTTACTCAAAAAAAAGACAATAAAATAGGGATTTTTCTTTTTCATTGAGGAGTTTTTAGAAACTCCCTTTTTATAAACGGGATTGCAAATGGCAGCACAATTTTTGTGCGGCAAATGCCGTTTCGCCGGTTGACGGCAACGGTACGCCGTTATCAAGAAATTGTGCTGCCGCTTCCGCGACGTTGTACATCGCCTTGTTCAGTCCTGTCGGTGTTTCCGTCTTCTTGTGCAAAAATTGATAACCGGCAAATTCTTTTCCCGGTTCGATACCGTACTCTTCAACGGTTTCACCGTGATTGGTCATCCGCAATCGTCCTTTTTGAAAAAACAGTTCGATTTCAAATATCGTGAAACATCGGCAGTCAATTCCTTGCAGCACGAACGGAGCATTATTTGAACCGATACGGAGAAGTGCCGAGACCGCCGGGTCGTCTTCGTAAAAATCATTAACCCGATGAAAAACGGATTCCGCGGAAGCATTACCGAACAGGAACAGCAGCAGGTCAACCAAATGTGAACCGTTATGAACGACACCTTTTCCGTACCAGCCGGTTCCTTGCAGAAGTTGTCCGAATTCGCCGAGTTGAATCCGTTCTTTCAAGGCGGCAAATCCGGGTGCAAATCGGCGGGTGTAATTCACGCACAGCGGAATGTTTCGGGAGCGGTACAGGGAGAGAATCTCTTCGGATTCTTTGACCGTTTTTGTCATCGGTTTTTCTGCGATGACTAATTTTAATTGGTGCTGCGCCAATTCCTTTAAGACGGAATAATGCAGGAAGTCGGGAACGGCAACAACGGCAGCATCAACGGTCTGTGTCAACGCTGCGTCTAATGTCTCAAACGTTGTACAGTTCCATCGGTCAGCAACTTTACGGCGTTGTTCGGCGTTCGGTTCGACAATACCGGGCTTCGCAAAACGGGGATGTTCCGTAAAACAATGGGCGTGCGAACGAAAAGACGGCGAATCCGGCGTGTCGTACAGTGCGCCGATTTGTCCGCCGCCGATAATGAGAACATTGTAAGGAGACCTCTGTGAATGATTCATTCCAATCCGGCTGCCATTTTGGTACTTCTAAAAACTATTTTTTACCGAAAACAGGAGTTTTTAGAGGCACCCGCTCTTTTGGTGCTCCCAAATTATAATTGTATTTTGTACATAATGCAACGGATAACCGGCATCCGAAACCCGCCCAAACTGCTCTTGACACAAACGGAGAAATTTCTGATTATCCCCCGGAGGTTTCTCCCCAATCCATAGATTACCGTATTTAGCAATGAAAAAATCGTTATTACCGGCGGTATGTTTGCTCTGCCTGCTTTCCGCAGCGGCATCCGCCCAAGTATCCTCGCTCCAAGGATTGTACGATGCCCTGTCAGGAACCGGCACGACTATCGAACTCGGCACAAGCATCACCGGTACGCTCGAAGACGAAGACGGCGCACCTGCCGGCTTTGAACTGGAGAATTTTATCGACCGGAACGTTACGTTCACCGGCGGGAAAACTATCAGTTATACCCAAGCCGGCGCAGCCGACGAGGATTTTCTGACGTTCTGCATTGACGTTGCCGGCGGTTCCCTGACGTTCGGAAGTGCCATCACCGTCAGCGGCGGATACAGCGACTCTTACGGAACACTGTACCTCGAAGACGGAGAATTATCAACAAAAGATATTACGTTTTCCAAAAACTATGCTCCCGGCGTGTTCCTGCTCGGCAACAGCGGTAAATCAAAATGGACGGCAACCGGCAAGGTTTCGTTTCTGGACAACAAGACCTACGGCGGCGGAGCGGGACTGTACAGCGAAGGCGGCAGCATTACCCTGACCGAAATTGATGCCCAGAGGAACTCTGCTTCCGACTACGGCGGAGTGATATATCTGACAGATTCGGATTTAACCGTCAACGGAACGGCTGTTTTCGGGGGAACAGCAGCGACGAGCGGCAACCGCAGTGAAACCGGCGGCGGAGCAATATTTGTCGGTTATGATTCAACGGCGGTGTTCAACGGGGCGGCAACATTTCAGAATAACAGTGCCGCCGAAGGCAGCGGCGGCGGGGCAATCTACTTGGATTCGGCAACGCTGACATTCAAAGATACGGCGACATTCATCAGTAACAAAGCGACTTCCGACGGCGGTGCCGTTGCTGCGGTGAGCGGAACACTCACGTTTGAAAAAGCGGTATCTGTAAGCGGAAACACAACGCTTAACGCTTACGGCGGAGCGTTCAATTTTTACGATTCAACTGTTGTGTTCAAAGACACTGCCACATTTACGGACAATCTTGTTACCAACGGCAGCGGCGGTGCCGTTTATGTTACCGGCGACGAAGAAGCCGTCCGCATTACAGGAAACAGTACCTTTTCCGGCAATTCCGCCGTGTATAGTGCCGAAGATGATTTCGGCGGCGACGGCGGGGCGGTCTATGCCGATATGCTCGGTACCGTCGGCAGCGGCGGACAATTCGGCTGGAACGCAACCGGTCATACGAGGTTTTCCCAAAACAGAGCGAGACGCGGGGCAGCGTTGTTCGCAACCGGTTCTTCGCTGAAATTCGGTGAAACCGTCATTTCGGAAAATACCGCAAGTTTTACCGACACAGATGGCTATTCCGGCGGCGGGGTGGTGTTTTTGGAGGACTCCGAAATTACATTTACCGGTAATCTTCTTGCCGAAAAAAACACGGCGGCAGCCGGCAGCGGCGGGGCGGTCTATTCTGCCGGAATTTCCTTGCTTACTTTTGCTTCAAACACGCAGGCAACGTTTTCAGACAATACGGCAGTCCGCGGCGGAGCGGTGTTCGTTGAGGAAAACTCCGTATTGACGCTCAAACTCGACAGCGGAGCAAAGGTTAACATTGACAAAGGGGCAACCGATGCTGCCGGTCAAAACGATGTGTTCCTCGACACCGGAAGTCAACTCGTGATTAACACGGATGCCGGTGCGGTGTTTGCTCTGAACTCGACACTGCGGAGCAATGAGACCGATTCAACCGATACGGCTGTCGTGAAGCAAGGTACCGGTACCGTCAGAATTTTCGGCGATACCTCGCACTACACTGGCGGACTGACGATTGAACAAGGCGATTTGAAACTCGATACGAACGGAACGCTCGGCAGTACCGACTCGTCGGTGTTAAGTATCACGAACGGCGGTCGGCTTATCATCACACTGCAAGATGATACGTCCGGCGAATCCGCTGCCGCCCGGTTAAACCTGAACGATTTAGTTCTCGATACCACAGCCGATGGTGCGTTGGTGGTTATCAAAACGTTGACCGAAGGTACGGATTACGCATTGTTTGCGATGGACGATTCGGACGGCGATAAAGACCTTGATTGGTGGAAGACGGCACTGCAATTGGACGGTTCGGCACCGGCACTGGTCGGCGTTGACGGCGATTATCTTTTGGCTTACAAGCAAATAACAGTTGACGGTAAATCGGTATTCTCCATTGAAGCGCAGTACGACATCAATAATCCGAACAATACTTGGACGTTCAGCCCAGACAAAGGCGATACACAAACGATAACCTCGGTTTTCGATAATTCGCTTGCCAACAATCTGAATAAAGTATTGACGGTGAACGGCGAAGGAACAACGGCACTGAAACCAGCAGCATCAGACAACAACAAGGTCGGGGCGTTAATCGGAAACGGAAATCTGAACATCGAAAAGAATTTGACAACGACTGCTGCGTCTGCCAATCCGAATCTGACGAACGGTACCACAGAATTCACCGGCAATTTGTCCGGCACCGGTACTTTCGTCAAGGACGGAGATTACACGCAGAAGTTGACCGGTACCGCCGACGGGTTCACCGGCTCAACAGAGGTGAAGAACGGGACGCTCATCGGCAACACCGACTCGTTAAAGAATGAAGTGAAAACGGAACAAGCCGGTACATTGACGTTCGACCAAACAACGCTTGCGGATTTTGAATCGAATCCGAACCGGACGTTTGACGGAACGTTGACCGGCAGCGGTACTGTTCATATCAAGGGCAGCAACGATATTCCCGGTCCATTGTCCGGCAAAGGGCAGTCGAGTACGTTAACGTTCAACCGCAGCAGCAATGATTTTACCGGCACGGTGAACATCGACACCGGCTGGCTGACATTGAGCGAATCGGCGGAAATTAAACAGGCATCGTTCGTTGTCGGGGCAGACGGTGGACTTGGCGGCAACGGTACTGCCGGCAACGTTACGGTTGCCCCCGGCGGTGCGGTACAGGCGTATCAGGGAAACCTGACGATTAACGGCGACTTGAATTTCCAAAGCGGCGCGCAAACCGGCAAGATGTACGTCAGCATCGGCGGAACGGGCGAGCCGACAAACGTGTTGTCGGTTCTCGGTACGGCGTTTGTTTCCGGTGCCGAAGTGCAAATCATCGGTGTTGCCGATGATTACGTTGAAAATACCGAAGTGAAATTCATTACCGGTGAAATTGACGGCATCTTCATTAACGATTTGAGCAATCAGGGGGAACTTGTCTTTGTTGACGAGGACTCTGAAAAAACGTGGACGTTCACGATTTGGAAAAATACCGACGGCGATTACATTGCGAAAGGCATCAGCGGTTCTCAACCGCCGCCGCCCCCGGAGCCGCCGAAACCCGTGTTCATCGGCATCAACCGCTCCCAAGTGGTTAATGCGCTGAACGGTGCCGAAGACGACCCGGACGCGTCGGAAGAATTCAAGTCGTTCATTACGGCTGTCAACGGACAAAAAGTTCTTGACGGCGACGGCAATATCATCGGCAATGAAAGTTTTCTGAACGCAACGAAGCAACTTGCCGGTTCTGTTCGGGTGAACGGACTGCAACTCGGTTTATATTCCCCGTACCGTACCGTATTCAACCGCTTGTCGCTCGGCAGCGAATTGTACGGCGGACAAGTGATTTACAACGACGGTTACGGTCCTGTTTCCGGGATACAGTACAAAGGAGCGGGTACCGGTGAAGTGTTCCGCGGACAACAAGATGCACTTAACGCTCATTCCGGGTGTGATGTTCCTGCGTGCGGCAATCCGTACTACTTTGGCGAAAACAATTTTTGGGCGGACGTAACTCACGTTCAAACGAAGGTTTCCGGCGATGATAATTCCGACGGGTTCGGTATTTCCCGCACCGGTTTACTGCTCGGTATGGATTTTCAGAAATCACCGGCGTTCCGCATCGGCGGCGTGTTCGGATATTATGCTCCGTACTTATGGCAGAACAGCGACCGGATTGAAGCCGATGATTATCACGGCGGTTTATACTTCCAAAAGAATCATTTCGGCACCGACGTTCTCGGCTACATCGGCTATGCTCATCAGTCCTACGATACCCGCCGGATAACGGAATTGATGTTGTCCGACCAAGGTTATTACGGTTTGTACAAGGGCAAAACGTCCGGCGATTCAATGTCATTGAGTTTGGAATTATCCCGTCCGCGGTATTACGGAAACAGTATTATCGTCCGTCCGCTGCTCGGCTTGGACTACTATTACACACAGCAGGACGGGTTCACGGAACAGTCGGTCGATAATCCGCTCTTTGCGCTGCAATACAGCAAGGCGGATTATGACCAATTATTTGTCCGTGCCGGTATGAACATCAAAAAAGAATCGTACCGTTCGGCGATGAATTTCCGAATTCAATACATTAACCAATTCGGTACCGACCCGTATGCAAGCGGCAGGGCAAGATTTTTGTCCGGCGGCGATGTGCAGATGACGATTCGCGGTGTGAATCTCGGCAGGGACTACCTGAACCTCGGCAGCGGTATCAATGTCTTTATGAATCAAGCCCGGTCGCGTTTCGTTTCGTTTGATTACGATTTGAATATGAGTAAAAAGACGACGGCACACGCCTTGTCGCTTATTTTGGTTGAACGGTTCTGATTTCCGCTTGACCTTTTGCTGTTAAGTGATAAAATGGCTGGCGTACAAGGGCAGAGGCGGTTGTCCTCTGCGTTTCCTATCCGTCAACCTGAACACAAGACAAATGGCTGCAACGACTTATTACGACAAAGATGCTGACCTTGCCCATCTGAAAGGCAAGAAAATTGCTATCCTCGGTTATGGTTCCCAAGGACACGCTCACGCCCAGAACCTGCGGGACAGCGGCTGCGATGTGATAGTCGCCGAAATGGAAGGAACGGCGAACTACGAATTAGCAAAGAAGGATAAATTCTCGCCGCTCAAGACCGAAGATGCCGTGAAAGCCGCGGACATTATCGTTCTGACGCTGCCCGATGAATTACAAGCGGCGATTTTTGAATCGCAAATCCGTCCGAATTTGTCGAAAGGCAACATCCTTGTTGCAACGCACGGGTTCAACGTTCATTACGGTCAGTTCAACATCCCGGAAGGCGTTTACGCTATTCTGATTGCCCCGAAGGGTCCCGGTCATCTTGTCCGCAGCGAATTCGTTAAAGGCGGCGGCGTGCCGTGCCTGATTGGTTTGGGCGACGGTGCCGGCGACAAAGAGCGGAAAACCGGTTTGGCATACGCCAAAGGCATTGGCGGAACCCGCGGCGGCGTGATTGAAACCACGTTCAAAGAGGAAACCGAGACCGACTTGTTCGGCGAGCAAGTTGTCCTCTGCGGCGGACTTTCGGCACTGATTAAAGCCGGTTTTGAAACGCTGGTCGAAGCCGGTTATCAGCCGGAAATGGCATACTTTGAGTGTATGCACGAAGTCAAGTTAATCGTTGACCTGTTCTATCAGGGCGGTATGAACTATATGCGGTACAGCGTGTCGAATACCGCTGAATACGGCGATTACACCCGCGGTCCGCGTATCGTTACAGACGAAACGAAGAAGGAAATGAAGAAGATTCTCACGGAAATCCAAGACGGAACGTTTGCCCGCGAATGGCTGCTGGAAAACAAGGTGAACGCGCCGAGGTTCAAGCGGCTTCGGGCGTTAAACAGGGAACATCAAGTTGAGGAAGTCGGCAGAAAACTCCGCAAACTGATGAGTTGGATTGACGCAAAAGAATTTTAGCGATTGGGTACTTCTAAAAACTCCCGGCTATTTTTTACGGCGGAACTTGTTCCGCCGCAAACATCAATGGACATAAACATTTCGATTTACGCCGAAGGCGAATTGAGAGGTAGCAAACAAATTTCAACCCCTTGCACCATCGGCAGAAGCAAAGAAGCGACATTGAGTATCGGTCATAAAGTGATGAGCCGAAAACACTGCGAGTTGTACGAACTGGCGGGAAAGTTGTTTCTGCGCGACTGCGGGTCGCTCAACGGAACGCTGTGGAAGGGGAAATATATTGAAGACCCGGTGGCGTTGGCAGCCGGAGACGAATTTGTCATCGGTGAATTGGTTTTTCGGATTTCGCTACCGACGGGACCGTTGACCGAGGCGCAAAAAGCGATAGCAGAGCGTCCGACAGCGACATTTGCGACAATCGGAAATACGGATGATTCATCTCATTTGATGCTGAAGACCGTTATGGAGATGCCGAAAAAGATTTCCCCCGATAGTGTGCGGGTTGTCCGCTGATGCTGAATTGTATGCGGATTCGACGCGATAGGATAGCTTATTCGTCTTTAATCAAAAACGCGGTGCCGTATGCCAGCACTTCGCCCCCTGCCAATTTGTTTTTTCCGTTGTTGTCGTTCTGCCATCCTTTTTGAACAATACTCGTTTCGTACCGGACGTTCCACACGGCGTTCGCTCCGCATTCTCTTGCTTTACGCATAAGACGAACGGTGGCTTCCCGCCGGCCGCGTTCTAAAAGATTTGTGAACCCGCGGGACTCGCCGCCGAAGATTTTACGGAAACTCCACAGGAAATTCTTGAAATAGTCCGAAGAAATAACCACATTTTCCGAAACGAAAATCGTACCGCTCGGATTCCAGTTCGGCGGCAGCGTCTTCATATCGGAAATAACCATATCGGACAATTCCGCTTCCGCTTGTGTTAACGCTTTGAAGTGTGAACGTTCTATTTTGACAGCACAAGCGATACAGTACAGCGGAAAAAAGACGGCGGATACAACGACACCGAGCAGGAATATCATTTCGACGACCGCTTCGGATTCTTTGAATCCGTACAGTTGCATTAGGACAACAGCGGCAATCATCAGGACGACGAAGCACGGACAAGCGATGATATAGCCGATTACCGAGTAAAAGGCGAATTTTTCAAACGGAGTATTCGTAGTGGGTGTCATTGGATTATAAAACAATCGTGGGGTCGTAACTATCAGCAATAACTTTTAGTTCCTCTAAAATTTCTTTTACGCCGAGGGATTCGGCAGTTGTGTACAGGTAATCATTGTCGAGGTTTTCCTGAACGCGAAGTATGCCGACAACATCTTTTTTGGAACGTCCGCTACCCCTCTTAATCCAAATAAGTTTGGAAAGTATGGAGTCCTCCGGTGCTGCAACCGGCAGTACAAAGTTTTCCGCGATTTTTACCGGAACGGCACGTTCAAAACTTTTAGGCACGTCAGTGGCGGCATAAATGTCTGCCCGCGCCAATGTATCAATATCAAGAATTTGAAACATTGATTTATTGCGGATTGCCTCGTTATATGTTCCCTTGTCCAGCAGGAAGAGTTTGCGCAAATCATCAAACAATGCATCGGGATTCCGGCAAGATGCCATCTGCGCAACAATATCAACATCTTGCGTGTTCCTCTGCTCGCCGTAATAGGACGCAACAACACCGCCGGTGAGGTGAAAAGCAACTCCGTGCCTGTTAAAAATTGAGCCGATTTTCATAGCAAGGTCTGCTAATTCGGATAGTGAAATAGGGTTATCCACTTATTGCTTGTTTATCGTGTTCCGCCGCCATTTGCAACAATTTGAGGGTTTGCGGGTCTCCGCCGTACATCCATTTCGCCGCCGCAAAGCGCAACTCTCTGTCGGAAAGATTGGGGGACCTATCTCTGATACGCCGCGATAAATCATCACGGCAGAACTGCGACGAAATGAAACAATTCCGCAGTTTTACTTCCGGCGGTATCGTTCGGACACGGTCCCAGTAGATACGCTCAATGACCGTTTTCGGGTCAATTCCGGGGGGTGTTGTAACTTCGGGCATTTGATTGTAGTTTCCCATTGCCAAGCAACGGGGCTGAACGGGGAGGGAATTAAGCATCTTCGAGTACTGCGGCGGTACCGTAGCAGAATAATTCACTGGCACCGGCGGTAATAGCACTTGTACCGAACCGGACATTCAAAATCGCATTAGCACCAAGATTTGTCGCTTGTTCGACCATTCGGCGCAGGGATTCGCTGCGGCTTTCGTTCAGCAGTTCCGTGTAGCCCTTCAATTCGCCGCCTACAAGATTTTTCAAACTCGCCGCAATATCCCGTCCAATGTGCTTCGCCCGAACGGTGCTGCCATGAACCAAACCGAAAACCCGGACGACTTGTTTGCCGGGAACAAATTCTGTATAGACGATGAACATATAGGTTGACAGTAGGTAAGGTGGTGAGTAATTGACAGTAAAAATACAATCATACAATCGCTTTGAACATACATACATTTTTACACATTTCGCAGCCGGCGCACAGCATCGGATTGACGCGGACTTCCGTACCGGTGTATTCCAAGCCCGGACAGCCGAGTTTCAAACACGCTTTGCAATTCTTACATTGACCGTCCTTTACTTTCATCGGCGGTCCCAGCGGTTTGCGCAAGTGCAACGGACACGGTGCTTTGGAAACAATCAGCCACGGCTCCGGCGACTCGGTTGCCTCTTTGAACGTTGCAACAGCCGTTTTAACGTCCCGCGGGTCAATCGTGCGGATGTTTTTAATGCCGACCGCTTCGCCGATTTTTTCAATCGATGCTTCCGCCGTCGTTTCGCCCATTAATGTTTTGCCGCTGCCCGGATTGTCCTGATGCCCCGTCATTGCCGTAATGCGGTTGTCAAGAACGGCAATCGTTGTCCCGCCTTTATTGTACGCAATGTCCAGCAAACCGGTGATGCCGCTGTGAAAAAACGTTGAATCGCCGATGACACCGACAACTTTTTGTTTTTCACCGGCGGCTGTGTGCATACCGTGTGCGACGGAAATACCGCCGCCCATACACAAAATCGTGTCCAAACGGGACAGCGGCGGCATCACGCCCAAACTATAACAACCGATGTCGCCGGCAACGACAACGTCAAGCCGACCGAGGGCGTAAAACACGCCGCGGTGCGGACAGCCCGGACAAAGCACCGGCGGACGGGACGGCAGTGTCGGCGGCGGAGGAGTGTCAGCCCCGGCCGCTTGCGGCAGGTCAGAGGCAAGCCCCTGACGGCTAACGGCGGATAAAATGTCGGAATTCAACTCGCCCATTTTCGGCACAACATTCTTGCCGCTGCATTGAATTCCCAACGCTTTGATATGTTCCTCTAAAAAGTCCTCCAATTCTTCGACGACGAGAACCTTTTCGACACCGGCGGCAAACTCCTTGAAGAGCGTGTCAGAAAACGGAAACGGCATTCCGATTTTCAATACGCTTGCACCGGGAAACACTTCGCGGACGTACTGGTACGCAATGCCGCTGGTGATGATGCCGAGTTTGCGGTCTTGCCAAATGATTTTGTTCAGCCCGTCAGCATAATCGGCGGCTCCCGCGGCGGCTAAACGCGTTAACCGCTCTTCGACACGGACACGCATCTGTTTCGCCCACGCCGGTATCGGAACAAACTTTGGCGGGTTCTTTTCAAACTTGACCGCGGGAATATCCGTTGTGCGGTCTTGCAATTCGACAAGTCCCCGGCTGTGCGAAACCCGCGTTGTACTCCGCACAATCACCGGCGTTTGATATTTTTCCGATATTTCGATGCCGATTTTGACGAATTCTTTCGCTTCTTGGGAGTCGCTCGGTTCGAGAATCGGAATCTTGGCGAACCGGGCATAATGCCGGGTATCCTGTTCATTCTGCGACGAGTGCATACCGGGGTCATCGGCGACAACAGCAATGAAACCGCCGACGGTACCGATGTATCCGAGCGTCATCAGCGGGTCGGCAGCAACGTTCAATCCGACGTGTTTCATCGTCGTTATCACTCTTGCCCCGGCAAAGGCGGCACCGGCGGCGGCTTCAAATGCCACTTTTTCGTTCGGCGACCATTCGGCGTAAATATTGCCTTTGTAATGCTCGGCAACGTTTTCGAGAATTTCGGTGGAAGGCGTACCGGGATAACCGGCGGCAAAGGTGATGCCCGCTTCGTAAGCACCGCGGGCAATCGCTTCGTTTCCTGACAGAAGGGCTTTCATTGATTGATAGATAACAAATGACCGGCAATAAAGTACCGTCATCATCCGTTGTCCGATGTCTATTGTCAATTCCCCCTGCCCTGCCGACACTAAAACGCTTTCGTAACTCCTTGTTTGGCACACGGATAAATGCCGTCGGCATCTGCCTTCGGACCGGGTTCGGCATCCCACGCCAAAACCTTCGGGAACGTATCCAAATCGGAGCGGAACGCCTGTTCCCACTTCACCACTTTACCGCTGTACGCCGCCATTCTGCCGAGAATTGCCGTCATTGTCGAATTCGCTGCTATGTCGCCGAAGTTCAACTCTTTGCCGTTGACAACGGCATCGAACAACGCGTCCATTTCGTATTGATGTCCGTCGTAAGTCCGTTTCCAAACCTTCGGTTCTTTGCCGTTGACCCGCAGCACTACGTCGCCGTGTCCGTCCATATTCAGACACCCCTTCGTGCCGTAAACGTGTTCGCTGAACGAATTCCAGCAGCCGTTGATTTGCCGGCAATCGCTGAACCCGCGGATTTCCCGTTCGCCGTAAACGAATTCAACGGCGTTGTAATCATTGATTTCGCCGTACTGATTGCCGTGATGCGTGCGTCCGCCCATTCCGTTCGCCTCGACCGGGTGCTGGTCTTTCATAAACCAGTTCATCACGTCAATATCGTGAACGTGCTGCTCAACGATATGGTCGCCGCTCAACCAAGTGAAATGATACCAATTCTTCACTTGGTACTCCATTTCGGTCTGTTCAGGGCGGCGGGCGCGAGTCCAAATGTCGTTCGTGTCGAAGAAAATTTTGGCGTAGATAATATCGCCGATAGCCCCGTCGTGAACCATCTTGATTGATTCATAGTGCTTCGGTTCGTACCGCAAGTGATGCCCGACGAGAACGATTTGTTTGTTCTTCTTTGCTTTCTGATTGGCTTCGAGGAACATCCGCACGCCGGGAGCGTCAACGGCAACGGGTTTTTCCGAGAAGATGTGTTTGCCGGATTCGACAGCGGCAACGAAGTGGCGGGGGCGGAACCCCGGCGGTTCACACAGCAGAACGACATCGACATCGGTTTTCAGCAGTTTTTCACAGCAGTCCAAGCCGGAGAACATCTGTTCTCTCGGAATGGCGGTTTGATTCGGAAACTGCGATGCCAAAAGATTGACGGTACCGTCAATGCTGTCGGGAAAAGCATCGGCGAGGGCGGTAACTTTGACATCTTTGGTTGCCGTGTTCCGTAGAGCGTTGACGACGGCACCGCGACCGCGACCGCCGCAGCCGACAAGACCGATTTTGAGCGTTGCCATAGTGAGCAGGGGTGAGGGATGAGAGACAAGTGGTCCCTCATTAGAGTATATTGCCGACAGTTCGTCAATAGTGCGCCGATTTTGTGCCTGCTTGATTTTCTTTTCAGTACCGTGTAAAATCCCCGTCTGTTCAGCCGCCGTTTCAGCGGCGGGATTTTTTCCTCATTTTTTCCTCTCACCCGATCCTGCTATGCAACGTTTTTTTCTGACGCTTTTGTTGTTTCTTGTATCCTTCGCATCGGTCTATGCGCAGCAATACCGGGAAATATCCGCCGAAGAGTACCGCGATAAAATGAAAGGCGGGTGGATTGGACAAATCGCCGGCGTGTGCTGGGGCGCACCGACCGAGTTCAAGTTCTGCACCGAAATCATTCCCGAAGACAAGATGCCGAAGTGGACACCGGAGATGATAAACAACGCCTTCGGGCAGGACGACCTGTACGTTGAAATGACGTTTCTGCGGACGATGGAAGTTCACGGCTTGAACGTTCCGATTCGGCAAGCGGGTATCGACTTTGCGAACAGCGGCTATAACCTCTGGCACGCCAACAAAGCCGGTCGGGACAATCTCCGTAGCGGCATCGCTCCGCCGGACAGCGGTCATCCGGCGTTCAATAAGCACGCCGACGACATTGACTATCAAATCGAAGCCGATTTTTCCGGTCTCATCGCCCCCGGTATGCCGTGGATTGCCGTGGAAATGGGCAATAAATTCGGTGCGTTAATGAATTACGGCGACGGTATCTATGCCGGTCAGTTTGTCGGCGGAATGTATGCCGAGGCGTTCTTTGAAACGGACATCAAGAAAATCATCGCCGCCGGTTTGAAGTGTATTCCGCCGGATTCCCAGTACGCCGAAATGGTGCGCGATACCGTGAAATGGTACGATGAAAATCCGAACGACTGGACATCCTGTTGGAATAAAATTGAAGAAAAGTATCAGAAAAACAGGGATTACCGGCAACTTTCGTGCGACCCCGGCAAGTTTAACATTGATGCGAAAATCAACGGGGCGTACATTCTTGTCGGTTTGTTGTACGGCAAGAGCGACCTTGACAAGACGATTGTGATTTCAACCCGCTGCGGACAGGACTCCGACTGTAATCCGTCGAATGCCGGCGGCGTGCTGTTCACGACGCTGGGTTTTTCCAAACTGCCGCCGCGGTTCAGTGAAAAACTCGACGAAGAGAAAAAATTCAGTTTCACGGAGTACAATTTCCCAGCACTGATTAACGTTTGCGATGAATTAGCCCGGCAGGCGGTTCGGTACTCCGGCGGAAAAATCGTCAAACGGGACGGCAAAGAATTTTTCCAGATTCCTCAAACGCCGCTCAAAACAGTTAAGCGGGGACTTCGTCGCAGTGAAACCGTTGCCGTTCAATGGAAACCGAACACCTATCTGCCGGCGTGGAAACCGGAAAAACCGTTGAATGTCAGATTCACCGCCGCCGAAGAAAAACACATTAAGGCGAAAAATTACGGATTAAACGAGGCGGTTAAGAAATTGTTGCCGAACTGGAAGTTGACGGACTGCGGTCCCGATATGGACCCCGGCTATCGGGAGAATTACTATGGTAAGAAGTGTGTGATGACGCATCCGAAGGCGAAGGGGGAACCTTGTATTTTAACACAGAGCGTTTCGCTGCCTGCCGGAAAACAGTCAACGCTGAAATTGAACGTTGCCGCTCACGATGCAAGCGCAAAGAAATTTGATTGGGAGTTAATCGTGAAGGCGGACGGCAAGGAGTTGCTGAAGAAGCAAATCATCGGCGGTTGGCAGGACATTGCGGTTGACTTATCGGCATTTGCGGGCAAGACGGTAAAGTTGGAACTGCTGAATCAGCCGACCGATTGGGCGTGCGAAGCCGGTTATTGGAGCAGTGCTGTGGTCGAGAGCAAGTAATTTTTCAAAAGATTCCCTTCCCTGTTGACACCGGCTATGTACCGGTGATAATCATCGAACGCGAGCAGGAAACGGTGCGAACGAAATAATATCGCCGTTATCATATTCCTATGGAAGAACCGACATCGGACATTCAGTGGCATCCGGCATTTTTCGAGGCGATTCAACTCGAACTCGAAGAGTATCGGGACGTTTTGATTTT
>JAISJZ010000394.1 GCA_031261125.1 Planctomycetaceae bacterium
CGAATGCGCCGCAGATGATTAGCGAAAAAATTGAGCATCAACCGTATCTGTTGCCCGAACGGGAAAAGTTGGCAAAGCGGGAACAAGGAACGCTCTTGATAAGTAATGTTTACAAAACGCTGCGTCCGTATCCTGTAGGCACAAAATTGAAAGAACTGCGGGTGATTCAGTTGATTCCGATGTCCACACCATCCGGCGGTCGTCGCCACCATCAGTCGCACGAAACCGGTTTTCGGGAACCGACCAGTATGGACAGTGTTGTGCTGTGCCGTTCTTTGCCAATGCGGTGAGTTGTACACTGTCATACGGTCCCTGTTTCGTACCGTTGCCGTCGAAGTAGAAAAAGTTTGCCATCGGGTAAGAAAGTGTTAGGAGAACACCGGCAAGACCGCTTCAAGAACAGGAGCGGTGCGTTCAAAAGATGGTTTTCTTCCCCCGTTCCAATGAGGTGCGTTTTCAGTACACCGAAAGCATAACGCAGAAGATTTCCCACGGGATTTGCGCACGCTCCCAGACGGGAGCAACGCAACGTTTCAAATCCCATAGGTCAATCTTCACTCGGCTTTCGCCGTTTGGAACGTGAAGTCAACCAATCCGCCTAACGACGGCTTTTGAATTGCTGACGTACTCTAATTTTTATATCTGATTTTTGACAGCAATGCCGCGCAAAACACCGCGGCACCACTATCCATTCCGCATTTTACAAAAATTTTATTTTGTGCAAAGGGGGGAGGCAATTTTTTGGAATTCTTGAAATTCTTTTGCAATCTCTGATTGACAGTACACTTACAAGACGATACAATGCGTCGCAGAGGCGGCGGGAAAAGCGCGATGTTTGATGTTCAAACATCATTTTCGTCCCTTAAACGTGCTAGTCATTACTCCGATGCCGACTGTCTTTGCTCTTGCGTCGCATCCCGACGATATTGAATTTGTGATGTCCGGTACACTGCTGCTGTTAAAACAACACGGCTGGGACTTGCACTATATGAACATCGCTAACGGGTCCCTGGGAACCGAAGAGTATTCCCGCGAAGACATTATCCGCATCCGAACCGAAGAAGCACGGAAAGCAGCGGCATCCGCCGGGGCGGTCTTTCACGAACCGCTCGTCGATGATTACTGCGTGTTCTACGAAAAAGAAACATTGGCGAAAGTTGCGTCTGTCTATCGGCAGGCGGCACCTGATATTCTGCTGCTGCAATCGCCGAACGATTATATGGAAGACCATCAGAACGCCGTCCGGCTCGGCATTTCGGCAGCGTTCTGCCGCGGAATGCCGAATATGCCGGTCAACCCGCCGGTTCCCCCCGTTGGTAAAGATGTCGTTCTCTATCACGCCCAGCCGCACAGCAATCGGGATATGCTCCGGCAACTTGTCCGTCCCGATTTTTACATAGATATTTCCGGCGTGATGGAACAAAAGAAAGCAATGCTTGCTCTTCACGAAAGCCAAAAAAATTGGCTGGACGTTTCGCAGGGAATGGATTCCTACGTTAATTCGATGACGGAATCAGCGAAGGAAACCGGAAAATTATCAGGACGGTTTGAGTTTGCCGAGGGCTGGCGGCGGCACAACCACATCGGCTTCAGTAAGACGGAAACCGACCCGCTGACGGAAGTGCTGCGGAACTTTTGTTTTGTCAGCGTTCCGCGTTAACTTTTCTGACTTGCCGGCGATTCTTTGCACGCTGCCGGACACGACGCACAAGGGCTGTCTGTCTTTGCCGCCGGTTTGGTGTCCGCCTTCGGTTCGTTCTTCGGCGGTTTGCTTCGTTTGTAATCCGTTTCGTAAAAGCCGCTGCCTTTGAATACGATACCTGCTCCGCCGGTGATAAGGCGTTGCAGTTTGTTTTTGCCGCACTTCGGGCATTTTTTCAGCGGTTCGTCTTTGATATTTTGAAACTCTTCAAACTCGTGAGAGCAGTTACCGCAGCGGTAATCGTAAGTAGGCATCGTTTTGAATCTCCATTAGTCCCGTTAAATACGGATTTCAGGGGACTTCCAAAACCCCGTCTCTAATCTATCACGAGTTGAAAATCTGTCAACGGCGCAGACACAAATTGCGAAAAACCGGATGCGCCCGGTTCCGCGGATGATAACGTCCGCATTCGTATTTATCCCCCGCTTTTTTTATGATATATGTTTGATAGAATGAGACGGTATGTTGCTTGAAAAAATAAAAAAAAATTGAACATTGATGCGGGGCGTACCGCGTTAAATCGTTACGGTTCCTATTCCGCAGTTAAAGGATGAAGTGATAACACCGCCCGGCGAATAACTGTTTCTCAAACACAGCACAAAAAAATAATGTCGTCTTCCCGTATTATTTCCATTGGTTCGGTTCAAATCGGCGGCTCTCTTCCGGTCGTGCTGCAAAGTATGACGGCGGCGAAAACCGCCGACGTTCCGGCAACGGCGAAGACGTGTCAAATGCTGTCCGATGCCGGTGCCGGTGTCGTCCGTGTTGCTGTTGATACGCCGAAAGATGCCGCAGCATTAAAGGAAATCCGGCAGCAGACGAACGCTAACTTATCCGTTGACTTACAGGAAAATTACCGTCTTGCAGAAGTTGTGGCACCGTCCGTTGATAAGATTCGGTACAATCCCGGTCATCTTCATCACAGCGAACCGGGCGTTTCCTGGCA
>JAISJZ010000193.1 GCA_031261125.1 Planctomycetaceae bacterium
TAACAATTTTCCTGTTGCGGAACTCCGGCAAACACTGACTCCCTGGTCGGTTTTCGTACCGGGATTCCTTTGCCCTTCCGATAGCGGACCGGGAAAATCGAAGCCGTTACCGAACGGTAATCCGAACGCTGATGCGAACCGTCCGACACCCGGACGAACCAATTACGTCGCTTGCGTCGGTGATTGGGCGGAAGCAACGGTATTTGCTGTTGCAAATGCACAGTATGAAATCTCACGCGGTTTTATTACTACAAAACAAGGGACAGGAAATAGTTCCGCTCTCGTGCTTCCGCCAACCCGGTCGTTTAGCGACTTGATTGACGGAACGAGTAATACTGTCGCGTTCGGTGAAATTGCTATTGCTTATGACAATGAAGAACTTGCACGAACCGGAACGTATGTCTACACGGATACAGCCAAACCGCTTAAATATGCAAATATTGTCAGCGGAAATGCCAATCAGAACAAACCGCGTGCGTGCCTTGATACGGTATCGCAAGGTAAATACAGTGCAGCAACGGCGATTCAGGCAAAAGGACTGTTCTGGGGCTGGGGCGTTCCTTTATTTTCGTCATTCAGTACCGTTCTTCCGCCGAACAGTCCAAGTTGTGCAACAGGCACTGCCGAAGATGTAACGGCATATGCAACAAATGCTCCGAACAACAACAAGAATAACAATGGTAACACTTGGGTCGTAGACCGCCGGGTGTTGAACTCGACAGCCAGTTGGCATCCGGGCGGTGTGAACACACTTTTCGGCGATGGTTCCGTTCACTTTGCCAATGAAACGGTTGACACGGGAAGCGGCACACAAATTGTCCTTTCCGGTGAATCGCCGTTCGGTGTTTGGGGAGCGTTAGGTTCCATCAACGGCGGCGATAATGGTTCGCTGTAAAACGTTTAACCGAAACTATATTTAGCCCCGCCGCTTGTCGGCGGGGATTCCCTCTCTTTACCTTTGCTTAACTCCTTGTTAGAATAACCGCATCTATTTTGGTTTTCTGTCTTACATTGGAGAATTTTTTATGCAAAGTTCCCGTATCAGCCGCCGTAATTTTTTGCGGTCGGCAATAAGTACTGCTGCCGGTGCTGCCGCAGTATCTCCGCTGGTTGTTTCTTCTTCCGTCCTCGGAAGAGATGGAAGCGTTCCGCCCAATGAAAAAATCGTCTGCGCCTTCATCGGTATCGGCAGCCGCGCCCAACAAGTAATGGGCGACTTTATGAACTCCCGTAACAAGCCGTTTCAAATCGTAGCGGTCTGCGACTGTTTCACGAAGCCGCTCGAAGAAGGACGCTTGCGTGTCAATCAATTCAATGACAATAATGACTGCAAGACCTACGCAAGATATGAAGATATTCTTGCAAGACCTGACCTTGATTCCGTTACAATAACAACGCCCGACCATTGGCATACGAAGATAACCGTTGAAGCGTGCCGGGCAGGAAAAGATGTCTTTTGTGAAAAGCCGCTCACTTTAACTCCGCTGGAAACCCGTCAAATCGTTGCTGCTGCAAGAAAGTATAACCGCGTCTGTACCAGCGGTTCGCAGCGGGTAATGGAGGATTACGGTTATATGGCACCTGTCGTTAAAAGCGGTGCTCTTGGCGAAGTGAAAGAAGCGTATCTGAATGTCGGCGGACCTCCGTATGATTTATATTATCCCGAAGAACAAGTACCGGAAGGCGATAACTGGGACAGATGGTTAGGTCCCGCTCCGTGGGTACCGTTTCATCCTGAACGTTGCAGCGGAAGTTACGGCGGCGGTTGGAGAAGATGCTGGGATTACGGCAACGGTTTTCTCGCCGACTGGGGTGCGCATAAACTCGGCGGTATCTTGTATGTTCTCGGTTTAGATGCCGACGAACCGATTGAAATACTGCCCCCGAAATGCGAAAAGAACCCGAAAGAGTGGCTTTGCTGGGTCTATCCCAACGGCACAAAAATTTATCACGCAATGGGCGGTCCTCACGACATTACACTTATCGGAACAGAACGTGAATATCGGCATCAAGTTGACCGCAATAAAATTAAACCTTTGGGACCAACCGACTTGCGCCGTTATGCGCCGGGTGCAAACCGCCTCGCCGAGGACTTCGCTTACTGCGTCCATAACCGGACAAGACCGTTTCAGGATTTCGTTTATGGCGGCGCAACCGCTCTCGGCTGTCAGTTAGCAAACATCACTTACAAACTGAACAGACCGCTGAAGTGGAATGCCGCAACGACTTCGTTTGATGACGAAATTGCAAACCGCTTCGTCAACAGACCGAAACGCTCGCCGTATGTTATTGAAGAAATATAATCGGTATCAACACATAAGCCGGGAAACATAGTTTCCCGCTCGTATAAGATAGTTATAAAATTATCCAACAACTAACAATTAAAATACAAATGAAACACATATTATCTCTTTGCGTCTTGATGACGCTTTTTATCTCCGGCGTATCAGCGTCCGAAACGTCCGATTTATTTAATTCGTTTTTGCCGAAAATTGCTTCGGCAAATCAAGACGAAAAACGCGATGCACAACAGGGCTTAATGAACCTCGTTCTGCAAAATAATGACCCTGCCGTCAAAAAGGAAGTTCTTGCTCTGCTTGCAGAACAAGTTCAAAAGGAAAATCCCGTTGAGACCTCGGTTTGGCTTATCCGTCAAATCGGTTATGTCGGCAGTGATTCCGTTTTGCCGGTATTGGCAAAACTTGCGGCAAGCAGTGAAAAACGTATTGCTGATGAAGCGGCAAGAGCAATTTCGTTTATCCCCGGCGATGCTTCCGCGGCATTGCTGAAATCATTAAATACTCCGCTTGCGAAAGATGCTCTGTTGAAAGATGCGCTGCACGAACACAAACCAGACCGGGATATTCGGAAGAATAACGAAAACGAAACGAAGATGCCGTTGGCAATTTCACACGCTCCGGACGCTGCCGTTGCGGAATATCTCGCCGGATACAGCAAACTTGACGATATAACCAAGATGCAGGTTCTTGCCGGTCTGAAAGTCCGCGGCGATAAAAAGTACATTAAGTATGCTCTTGATGAATTGAAAAACGGCGATGAATTCATTCAGAAAAATGCGGTTGCTGCCGTTGCCGCAATGGACGGCGGTGCGTATTTACCGCAACTTCTCGAAGCCGCGTTTGACGGCAAGACCGGTGAAATTGCGAAACAGGTTATCGTGAGAATTAACGATAACAAACTTGATTCTGCGTTAACGAAAGCATTAAAATCGGAACAGGACTTCGGACATTTTGAAGTTATTGCCGATATTTTGAAACAGCGTTGGGATAGAGGCATCTTGCCGATTGTTTTGGAAAAAACAAAAGCGGCGGACAGTCCGAACCGTTTGCAGTTGCTCCGCATTGCCGAGGACTTATCGGATAAATCAAACATTGCGGACTTTGTTGCGGCGTGGGAATTGTTCACTGATGCGGGACAGCGAGACCAAGCGGAACAGATTATCGCAAGAATATCAGCCGGTGATGCCGAACCCGTTTTGAAACAGCGGAACGAAAAGAATTATTATGCGGCGTTTTCTCTTCTCGGAAGAGTCGGCGATGATAAGTCGCTTGCCGAAGTCAGGGAAAAATTGTCTTCGGACAAGGAACACCGCGGCGAGATTCTTCGGGCTTTGTTTAACTGGACTGACGGACGGGTGATTGACGACCTGTTGAAAATTGCCGGTGATGCTGGTTTCTCTGATAATGACCGCATTTCTGCATTGCGGGCGTTTGCGAGAGTTGCTTCACTGCCGGATGACCAGATTAAAATCAAGGCGGGCGATAGAGAGAAGGTTGCTTTTCTTGAGAAGGGAATGGAGTTAGCGGTTCGTCCCGCCGAAAAGAATTTGATTTTGCAGCGGGCGGGACAAGTCCGTTGTGTTGAGTCGCTGAAGTTTATTCTGAAGTACTTTGACGACCCGCAACTTCGGCATCAGGTATGTTGGTCTATTGTTGATTTATCGCATCATACGGGACTTCGCAATCAGGACAAGAAGTTGTTTGCCGAGGCGTTGGACAAGGTGCTTGAGGTGTCGAAAGACCAGAATCAAATCAACAGGGCGAAGACCTACCGCGAAGCGTTGAAGTGAGTGGTCGAGAGTTAATGCGGCGTTAAAGAGGCGGGGGCTTTAGCCCCCGCCTCTTTTCTATTTTCTCGTCATCACCACACCTTTGCTTTGAAACCTTCCGGCGATGGATCGATTTCAAACGTATCATCGTTTTGCCGGATAACATACAGTCCGCTTTTTTGAGCAAACCGCACAACGCTGTCGTCAATCACGCCGCCGGCGATTGCTCCGATAAGTTTCAGTCCTCCCGTAATTCTGTCCGGGCGGGTCTTGATAATATCCAACGCTTTAAGAAAATGCGGAATATCCTTTGTTTCCGCGGTTAATTTTACTTCGACAATAACGGCAATTTCGCCGTTAAGCAGAATCAAGTCCGCTTCGGCAAGAATTTGTTTTTTATCATCGCTCCAGTATTCGTAATTCCGTGTATTTGAACCGACAGGATACCCTAACT
>JAISJZ010000227.1 GCA_031261125.1 Planctomycetaceae bacterium
GTCGGAAAGGTCGATACCGCCGGCGAACGGCGTGAACTCCTCAAATTGAGCGATGAGTCCCCGCTGCAATACCGTCGGATTGAGTTGAGCAGATGTAAATTGATTCAAGGGAATGAAAAGGTTAAGGAATCCGTTTGCCCCGCAAAATATGATGATAGTGCTGCGCAAAACGGTGCGACTCATCCCGGACATACTGTAACAACCGCAATGCAAACGAATGTTTGCTCAACCGGAGCGGTTCATCCCAATCCGGGACATACACTTCCTCTTCCCGTTTTGCCAGCGAAATCACCAGCCCCGGCTGCAACGGTGTCCGGGACAACGCATCCAAAACCGAATGAAGTTGTCCTTTGCCGCCGTCGATTAACAAAATATCCGGTGCCGGATGTTCCGCTTCTGTGTGCGAAAACCGCCGCGACACCACTTCCGCCATACACGCAAAGTCGTCAATACCGTTCACCGTTCGAATCTTAAAGTGCCGGTATCCCGGCTTAAACGGCAAACCGTCAATGAAATGCACTAAACCGGCAACCATATCCGTTCCGCTCAAATGGGCAATGTCGATGCCTTCAATCACGCGGGGAAATGTTTCGAGTTTGAAAATCTTCTTCAATGCAATCACGCCCCGCCGCGGGTCAACAGCAAACACCTCCGGCTGAATGTCCGTCTCGATACTGCCCCGCTGCGGCAGCGTTTCCAAGTCGTGAATCTGGTCCCGCAGTTCCGCTGCCGTTTCATAATGCTTTTCCGAAGCGGCTGCCCGCATTTCCGCCTTCAAATCCAGCAGCAGCCGTTTTTTCTTGCCGTTGAAAAAACGAATCAGCCGGACAATGTTCTTACGGTACTCGCCTTTCTTAATGCGGAAATTACACGGTCCCGAACACTGATGAATTGAATAGAGAACGCACGGACGGAACCAACGCCAGCGTTCATCGTTCTCTTCGATGCTTAACGTACACGTCCGAAACTTAAATACCTTTTGCAACGCCAGCACTGCCCCTTTCAGTGCCGTCGGTTTCGTGAACGGACCGAATAATTTTACGCCGCTGCTCTTCGGCTGCCGGGTGATTTCTACCCGCGGAAACGGTTCCCGTGTGCGGATTTGCAGGTACGGAAATGTTTTGGAGTCCTTCAAGTCCTTGTTGTACTTCGGCTGAATATCCTTGATGAGACGCGACTCGGCTAACAGCGCATCCACTTCACTGTCCGTTTCGATGAAGTCAATGTCCTGTACTTCGCCCATCCAATAATTGATGCGGTCATCGTAAACGGCTCTTTTAAGGAAGTACGAACCGGCGCGGCTGTACAAATCCTTTGCTTTGCCGATGTAGATAACGACACCGGCGGCGTTTTTCATCAGATACACGCCGGGACGGTGCGGAAACGTTTTAACTTTTTCCGCAGGTGTTTTCGGTTCGTTAGCATTTTCCGGTGTTGACATACCGTTTTAACGGTTCACTTCGGCTCTGGCAATTCCAGCGGCACCGATGTATCCGGCATCGCCGCCGAGAACAGCAAAGTCAATCGTCAGGTTTGCCGCAACTGCCGGAAAACTTCTGCTCTTAACTTCCTGCGACACCTTTTGCAAAAAACGCTGCCCGACCGGATGTCCTTTGCCGCCGAATGTCATCGCTCCGCCGAGAACAATACATTCCGCATCAACGGTATTCAAAATCGAAACGATACCCAACGACAAAAACCGGGCGGTATCGTCAATGATTTCCTGCGCCAGCGTGTCGCCGCGCTCCGCTTCTTGGAATACAATTTTCGCAACGTCGCTTAATTTTGTCTCCGGCGTGATTTTAGAACGGATTGACGATTCCCGCGTGCCGGTCTGATTCAGCGTCCTTCGGGCAACGCCGGTCGCACTGCAATACGCTTCCAAGTGTCCCCGCTGCCCGCAGCCGCACAGCAAAGCATCTTCGGAACAATCAATAACAAGGTGTCCGCATTCTCCGCCGTAGCCGTTCGTGCCGTCAACCATTTTGCCGTCAATGATAATGCCGGTGCCGATACCGGTGCCGAGGGTCAACAAGGCAATGCTCGGCTGTCCGCTGCCGGAACCGACCCAGTATTCTCCGAAAGCGGCGGCGTTCGCATCGTTCGCAAAGAATGTCGGCAAACCGGAAAGTTTCGCCAATTCATCCGTCATCGCAAACCCTTCCCAAGTGTGCAAGTTCGGCGGCTGCCGGAGTTTATGCGTTTTCTTGTCCATCGTGCTGGGAATTCCCAAGCCGATGCCGCCGCACTGCTTTTTGTCGATGCCGACTCTTTTGAGTAAATCGAGAATCGCCTCGGACATCAATGCCGCCGCTGTCTGCGGCTGCGGTTCGGTTTTAATGGCAATAACGCGGCGGTGTTCACCGGCTTCGTTAATGTCGCCGGTGTCAATCGGGCGACCGAAATCGTCAACGATGCCGATTTTGATGCTGGTTCCGCCGACATCTACGCCGACGTAGAATGGTGATTTTGCTTCTTTAACGGTGATGAGAGTACGTTCTGCGGGCATTGCGTCAATATAGTGGAAAGAATGACAGAAAAACAATTGCCCCGTAATATAAAAAATTGTTCCCCGTTTGGCAAGTGCCTCGCGGCAGTTGGTTTTTTGAAAAAAAATAAAAAATTACGAAAAAGGGGTATTGCAATCGTTTTGTTTGACGATTACAATTATGTCCTGCGCTGCCTGATTGTTAAAGAACACCCAATACGGTACCATACTGTTTGTTACCAAACGTTACCATTTTGGTAACACTTGTTACCTTTTACCTTTGTTTTGCCGAGCGATTTATCGCCGGAATTTTTAGCCCAATCGCTTGCGATGGGAGAAAGGAGACCAAAAATGTCGAGAGATTGTTTTAGTTGGCACAAAATTTGCTGGGGGGGGGTAAAGCGCGCTTTTACTCTCGTTGAACTTCTCGTTGTTATCGCCATCATCGGCGTTCTGATTGCCTTGCTCTTGCCTGCGGTGCAGGCAGCCCGTGAAGCCGCCCGGCGGATGCAATGCACCAACCACCTCAAACAGATTGCGCTGTCCGCCCACAACTTTTTGGATGTCCACAAACGTTTTCCGAACAACGGCGGCGATGAGTTGATAATGAACAAGCAGCCCGCCAACGGACCGGCAAAAATGGCTTGGCAAGGCGGTACCGGTACCCGGTATGACGGCGTTGACCAATACAGCGCGTTTTTCTTTCTGCTGCCCTTTGTCGAACAAGGCGCACTGTACGACCGCATCAATTCTATCGTTGACAGTGTTACTTATCCGCTTGCTTCCGGCGGCTGGGCAGATAACATTCCAAGCCCGCGTGCCGGAGCAAACGTACTGGCAAGCGGCGTTGAGAACCCGTTTTGTACCGTTCTCGCCAGTTTGCAATGCCCGTCGGACGGTAATATCCTGCGGAAGTTGACACCGGGACGCAACGGACAGTTAAACTACCGGTTCAACCGGGGCGATTGGATGGTTGGCGACAGTTGGGGCGAAAATACGCAACTGCGGGGGATTACCCGTTGGGGAGGAGCAAATAGCACCGCGTTCGGACAAATCGGACTGGAAAACGTATCAGACGGAACGAGCAATACTTGGTTTGCCAGCGAGGCGGTCGTTGACCCGATTGCCGTGTCGATTTACTACAAATACACCCTCGCGGCAAGCATTGACATTCACGGCAAAGCGGCGATTAACTGTCTCAATGTCCGCGGACAGAAAGGAATATTGGCATCAACCGGCGGGACTATCGCCGGAAAGGGACACCGCTGGGGCGACCGGGCTTCGTCTTCGACCGGTTTTCACGCTGCACTTCCGCCGAACTCGCCGTCGTGTTCCAGCACCGGCGGTGACGGGGATTGCCTGATGATTTCTGCGTCCAGCGAACACGGCGGCGGTGTGAATGTCAGTTTATGTGACGGTTCCGTGCGGTTCGTTTCCGAAACGGTCAACTGCGGCGAAATTGACCGGGTTCTCGGCTCATCGCAAGGCAACACCGGCGAAGGACACAAATGGACAGGACCGTCCACACACGGCGTTTGGGGAAGTATGGCAACGCCCGACGGAAAAGAATCCGTTGCCGCACCATAAAAACTGTTCAGCAAAAACTGTCCAGCCGCCGTTCCGCGGCGGTTTATCAAAGATTAACACCGCCGTTCCGCGGCGGCTAAACACTAACCCGTTATTCAAATGAAACGATACGCTTTTACCCTTGTTGAACTTCTCGTTGTTATCGCCATCATCGGTGTTCTTATCGCGCTGCTTTTGCCGGCAGTACAAGCAGCGCGGGAAGCGGCACGGCGGATGCAGTGTACAAACAATGTCAAACAAATCTGTTTGTCGGTGCATAACTTCATCGACACGAATCAGCGTTTGCCGAACAATGGCGGCGACGCGATTCTGATGAGTGTTCAGCCCGCCAACGGACCGGCAAAAATGGGCTGGCAGGGCGGTGCCGGAACACGGGTTGACGGCGTTGACCAATACAGTGTGTTTTTCCTGCTCCTGCCGTACATCGAACAGAGTGCGCTGTACGGTGAGATTATGGGCTACGTTACCGGTGCCACTTATCCGCTGCCCGGCGGCTGGGGCGATTATATTCCCAACCCGACAGCCGGAAGAGATAATTTGGCGAACGGAAAACTTGACCCGTTCCATAACCCGGTTGCCGGTTTTTTGTGTCCGTCCGACGGTATCGTGCTGCGTTCCATTACCAGCGGACGTACCGGACAGATTTGTTATCGGCTTAACCGCGGCGATTGGATGGTTGGCGACAGTTGGGGGGAAAACAGGGTGCTGCGGGGAACCGCCCGATGTGCGGGATGGAATAACGACCCGTTCGGGGAAATCACATTAGCAAGTATTTCCGATGGTACGAGCAATACGATGTATTTGAGCGAATCGCTGGTTGACGAACTGGTCGCCACGCGGGTTTATGTTCATAGTATTGCGCAAAGTGTTGACATTCACGGTAAAGCGGCGATTAACTGCCTCAACGCCCGCGGCGATACAGAATTCAGTGCCGCGGTAACAGGAGTTTGTGCCGGAAAGGGACACCGCTGGGGCGACCGGCGGTCGTCGATGACCGGTTTTCACGCTGCTCTTCCGCCGAACTCGCCGTCGTGTTCCAGCACCGGCGATGACACCGGTTGTGTTCTTATTGCGGCTTCGAGTAATCATCCCGGAGGTGTCAATGTCGGCTTGTGCGACGGAGCGGTGAAGTTCGTTTCCGCAACGATTAACTGCGGCGAAATTGACAAAGTTCTCGGTGCATCGCTCGGTCACACCGGCGAAGGGCATCAGTGGAAAGGACCGACGACGCACGGCGTTTGGGGAAGTGTCGCAACGCCTGCCGGAAAAGAATCCGAAAGTTTGCCGTAGTATGCCGTTTAACGGATATTTTACGAGCCGCGGGCTTTTACCGCCCGCGGCTGTTATTGACTCAAACAACAAATGATATGAAACATTTTTTATTATTCACCGTACTGTGTGTTTTGCTTCTTCCCGGCTGCGGCGGCAGAAAGGCAATCAAGACCGAACCGGTCAGTGGAATTGTCTCGTTTAACGGACAGGTGCTTGACGGCGCGACAGTAACTTTTTCGCCGGTTGACCGTACCAAGAGCAATCCGGCGAGCGGCATCACCGATGCACAGGGCAAGTACGTTTTGCAAACGCTGTTAGGCGACCCGGATGCCGGCACCACGCCGGGAATGTACAAGGTGGTTATCACCAAGTCCGAGTATTACGAAACGGGACAAACGTACAAAGACGACAATACCGGCGAAATCATTAAGGAGATGAAACCGAAGCCGCTGTTGCCGAAAAAATACAGCAGTACGGAGACAACGCCGCTAGTTGCCGAAGTAAAAGAAGGCAAAAACACGTTCGACTTCACCGTCGAAGGAAAATAGATATTACTACCCGCGGGCTTTACGCCCGCGGCTCTCGTTAAGGTTCTTCGGCGTTGCGGCAAACCCGGAAACCGATAACGCTGGACGCAGCGTCCGGCGCACTGCTGTTGCGGTACGAACATCGGGTTGCCTCCGCTCCGAACTGCCACGCGCCGCCGCGGAGAACCCTTGCTGTACCGTCTTCCGGTCCCGACGGGTTCTCTTCTTCTTCGCCGCATTGCTGATAATAAAATTCTCCGTACCAATCCTGACACCATTCCATCACATTGCCGTGCATATCGTACAGCCCCCAAGCGTTCGGTTTGAGTTGTCCGACCGGCTGCGTTTCTGACGGCGCATTGTCATAAAACCACGCATATTTTCCGACATCGGCAACATTATCGCCGAAGCACCACGGCGTAATTCCGCCGGCGCGGCAGGTGTACTCCCATTCCGCCTCGGTTAACAGCCGAAATCCTATTCCGCCGGTCATACGGACATCGGCTTGTTCGACCGCACCGCTTGTCCGGCGTTTGACGTTGCTTAATTCGTAATACAGCGGCAGTCCTTCCTGTTCACTCATCTTATTACAGAATTCCACGGCGGAGAACCACGTTACACTGTCCGCCGGACATTGTTCATTCTCCACCGCAGAACTGGGATTGTATTCCATCACCGATAAAAATTCGCTTTGCGTTACCGGATAAACACCGATGAAAAGATTTTTCGTAATTTGAACGCGGTGCTGCGGATGTTCGTTGTTCCGAAGATATTCATCGGAGTCGTGCGACCCCATATAAAATCTGCCCGTCGGAATCCGGCGCAGTTTCATTCCTTTCGACGTAACGGTTGTCGTTAACTTTTCGATTTTCTGCTGCAAGTTCTGCGCTTCCGGGTCGTTCGCTTTCAATTCCAGATACCGCTGCACGCAGGACAGCAGCGAACCGTACTGCTTCGTTGAAAGAGCGTTGCGGATTTCCCGAATCAGTGAATCAACTTCGGTGAGCGTTTCACCGGCATCGACGTATATTTTCTTCAACGGTTCGTCAAGCAGCGGACGCGGCACCTGTTCGAGAATCTGCTGCACCTTTTCGTACTTCTGCGCTTTCCACGCCGCATCAACTTGCGTCCGAATATCTTCGACATACGTCCGAATATCTTTACGCTCTTTGTTGACCAATGCGGTCATACTTTTTGCCCATTCACGGAACGGAGCAAAATCAGGATGGTTCACCATCGACATAAATTTCAGCAGCGGAATGGTTTTGTCGTGTCCGTAGGATTCCCGCAGTTTCAGGATTTGCTGTTTGTGAGCGTTCAGCGTTGCGGACATCTGTTGTTTCATTGCCGCTAAATCGGCACTACATCCGCGGCAGACCGGCAGCCAGAACGGATTAGCCACTTGGCAATTCAGGCACGGTTCCCAGTAGGAGCGTCCGCAGTTCGGACAGCCCTTGTCGGCAGCGGAGCGTACCGGCGTTTGGCACTGCGGACATACCGTGCCGGTCGGCAAAAGAAGTTGTTCCTGATTATTCGGTGAAGGGGGATTGCTCATCGAAGGGGTGCGGTCAATTTTTCAAAACCGGTATTATACACGAACTGCTGCCGTTCTTTCAAGTCCGCGGAACAGTACAACCTGCCCTTGACTTTTTTTTTAGAAACGGTACAATTCCCGGCAAGACGGTGAACGTAGTTCAATCGGTTAGAGCACAGGATTGTGGATCCTGTTGTTGTGGGTTCGAGTCCCATCGTTCACCCTGCTGCCTTTATTCCTTATGAAAAATCTCGTCATCGGCGGTACCGGTTTTCTCGGCGGTGAAATCGTCCGCCAACTTGCAGGACAAGGACAATCTGTTTGCGCCCTGTGCCGAAGAAAATCCGCCGGCACCGCCGGCGGCTCTGAAATCGTCTTCGGCGACATTACCGATAAACCGTCTTTACTCAAAGCGATGCGGGGTGTCGAAACGGTCTATCATACCGCTTCCGTTCCTGCCATTTCCGTGTCTTGGAAACCGTTTTACGAAACGAACGTTCTCGGTGCGAAAAACGTTTTGGATGCGTGTAAACAAAGCGGTGTCCGCCGATTGATTTACACGAGCAGCGCCAGCGTCGTGTTCGGCTGTACGTCGCAGGAAAACGTTGATGAAACCGTCCCGTATCCGAAAAAATGGTATGCTCATTACCCTCGCAGCAAATCGGTTGCGGAACAGATGATTCTGAACGAAAACGGGTTGTTAACGTGTTCTATTCGTCCGCACTTGATTATCGGCGAGCGGGACAGGCATTTGTTTCCGCGGTTATTTCGGCGGGCGGAGAGCGGCAAACTGTTCCGGGTCGGAGACGGCACGAACCGGATTGACATCATCTTCGTTGAAAATGCGGCGCAGGCACATATTCAGGCGGCAAACGCTTTGACGGACGAAAACAGTCCGGTTAACGGCAAAGCGTATTTCGTATCGCAGGGACAGCCGGTCAACTGCTGGGACTGGATTAACGAAATCTTGGCGTTCAAGGGTTTGCCGGCGGTGAAAAAGAGCATTTCATTTGAGGCGGCGTGGCGGTACGGGTTCTGTTTGGAAGGATTATACCGGTTGTTTCGATTGCGGGGTGAACCGGTGATGACCCGTTTTTTGGCAGCGCAGTTGGCGAAAACGCATTATTTGAATAACGCAAATGCTTGCCGGGACTTCGGTTACGTTCCGAAGTTGTCTTACAGGGACGGTATGGAGCGGCTGAAAGAATTTCTGAAAAAATAAAAAAAACTCTTGCAATTTTTCTGTTTATCAAGAATAATAGACGATACACAATTTAGAGAGGGGATTTTAGCCGTTGCGTATTTAGCCGGGCGGTTGTGTTGCCGTTTGCGGCGGGAAACAATAACAATAAATATGATTATGGAACAGATGAAGAAACGTTAGAACGATGGATTCCCAACTGATAGTTTATTATCAAATTTGCGATATTTACGGTGTTCGTGAAACAGGGGATTATCACGAAGCGGTTGATTACTTTCAACGCGGCTGGTTAGTATTTGAAGTCCATAAGACCGTTGTCAAGTCCGAATGGTCATCGTCGCAGCAGAAAGTAACAATTCAATGGAATGACAACCCTGAATTCAAACACCTTTTACCGAATGAAGAAAACAGTTAAACAATCGCCGGAATTGATTCGGATATGTCAGGAAAACGAAGAAAGAGACAGTGCTGAATTGTATGTGCGGTTCATTGTTCCGTATCTGCAAAAACAGGGCTTGCCGTTAGAAGAAGCACAAGAAAGAGGTATGAAATTAGCAAGAGATATGGCAAAAAATGATGCCGCCCGCTATGCCGGAGAACAGGTACCGGCTTGATAAATAACCCGTCCCCTGCCGTTTACGGCAGGAAACAATCGTTAACAACAGTCAACAAAATTACTAACCCTTTACACAAGGAGAACTCCCAATGAAAATGACAATCCGCAAACTTTACGGTTTCACGCTCGTCGAACTGCTCGTCGTCATTTCGATTATCGGAATGTTAGCCGGTCTGTTGCTGCCTGCCGTCAACTCCGCCCGTGAAGCCGGACGCAGAACCGTCTGCGTCAACAACCAATCCCAACTCGCCCTTGCCCTCATCGCTTATGAAGGAAACAAATCGCAGTTTCCGCCGATGAAAGGTGAAATTGGAAGGGGAACCATCGGCTCTCAAGCGTATGTTAACCTCACCAGTTGGATTGGGTTCATTCTTCCGCAGATTGAATACAATCAACTTTATAAAAATCTGTCAGACGTTGTCATCATTGATGATGCTACCAGCGGTAATCACTACGGCAGACAGTTGATTCGGATTCCAGCGTTGATTTGCAAAAGTGCTGTGTTTGCGGGAAATGCTCCTGCCCAAGTCAGTTATGTTGCTAACGGCGGGTATCAAAACAGTGCTTATGGGAGCAATTGGAATGCCATCTCCGTTAGTACTGCATTTGAACCGTCCGCTCTGCCGGATTCCGTGTTCTTTGATAATACGGTTAAATCGGCAAATACGACACTCCTTTGCAAACTCCGCAGCAATTTGAGTTACATTTCGGCAGGCAACGGCGGAAGTAATACGATTCTTCTGTCGGAAAACCTTCAGGCAAGAGAGTGGTCGATATGGAATGGCAGCGGTACTTGGGATGACGACACCAAAATTGCGGTTAATTCCCACGCAGAAGACGGTATCGCGTTTAGTTTTCCCGTCAATACGGGTTTAGCCAATGAGGCAGCGGTTGCCAGCAGTTCAAAACCGTCACAAGCGGGCAGCAATGATAGCACTTGGAGTTTCCGCGGGTATGATGCTGCAACCAGCGACACAACGCAGTCGCCTGCTTGGATCAACCAGTTGCGTGAAGGTGCAGGCAGTAATTATTACCGGACGAGCCGTCCGTCATCGAACCATCCGGGCGTTGTGGTAGCGGCGTTTGCCGACCGGAATACGAGGACGTTAAGCGACAATATGGACAAGAAGGTATTTCAGTTATTATGCAGTCCGAACAGCGGTCAAGTCATTAGTTTGGATGAATGAGAAAGTAAAGTTGTCTGATGTTCAGAAACAAACCGAAATGGTTATTTTACACGGTGATAATCGGTGTAATGCCGGTTATCCTTCGTCTTTTGACTTGGCTACTCTTGAAATCAGGGCAACTTGATATGTTTGCTGTATCGACCTAATTTTTTTTGGTCTGATATTGCATATTTCCAACATCAACGAAATAGAACACGCTGTTGATATCACTCAACCGGCACGGTGTAAGGACACAACAGCAACACCTTCGGCGTTGTCAACTCCGTCAGCGTTTCGGCACTCAACAGTTGCTTATTCGCCTTGCCTTCCAGCAGCGTTTCGATGAAGTCCAACTTCGGCTTGTACTTGATTACCTTGCTGTCCTCTTCGTTCAGACCGGCAAGCGTCATCGCCTTCTTAATGGCATCTTCGAGAAAACCGATTTCGTCAATCAAGCCGTTTGCTTTCGCTTCATTCGCCGTGAAAATCCGACCGGTCGCCAGTTTATCCAGTTTCTCCGGTTCTGCGGCAAACGTCTTGCGTCCTTCTTTAATAACCGTCTTGAACCGCTCAAAACTGTCATCGACCAGCGTTTGCCAAATCGCTTTTTCCTCATCGGTGAGCGGTTTAGAAAAACTGCCCATCGTCTTGTGCGGTCCGCTGATTATCGGATTCGACGCGACACCGATTTTATCCAGCAAATCCTTGCCGTTGTACAGCGAAACAATCACGCCGATAGAACCGGTAATCGTTGACTGTTCCGCAAAAATTTCATCGCCCGCCGCTGCAAGGTAATACCCGCCGGAAGCCGCCATTGTTCCCATACTGACAACGAGCGGAATCTTGCGGTTCGTCTTAATCTTTTTGAGAAGATGATGATAGTAATCGCTGCCTGCCATTGTGCCGCCGGGCGATTCAATCCGCAGAACAACCGCCCGAACATTATCGTCTTTGAGAACCGTTTTGATTTGTTTTGACACGAAAGTGTCTTCGCCGCCGGCAATCATTCCGGCAACTTCAATGACCGCAATTTTCGCCGAGGCCTCTTTACTGCCGAGGACAAATTTTTCAGTCAGCGGTTTTTCTCCGGCAATAGAAGCGACTTGTTCCATTGACGCTGCCATTGCGCCGACCATTACGCCGAGGAGCAGCAATCCGAAGAAACATATCACCAGCACAAGGGCGGCAATGCCGACGGTTTTCAGGAAGAACGAAGCACATCCGCCGCGGCGTTCGGGCTGCTGATAATAGACCGGTTGAACCGGCGGCGGTGTAAAACGACCGGGGTGCGGCTGACTTGAAGACGGTACTTCTGTTTGCGCTGCGTAAATGTTATCGTTGCTCATTCGTGAATTGACAAAGGATAATGAATAGAAGACAATTACAGAAATCGACGGACATTATCCCTTGTCGATGATTCATTGTCAATTCCTGATATGCGGACAATTAAAATTTTCGACACCACCCTCCGCGACGGCGAACAATCGCCGGGCGCAAGTATGAACATCAGTGAAAAACTGCAAGTGGCTAATGCGTTGACAGAACTCGGTGCTGACATTATTGAAGCGGGCTTTGCCGTTGCGTCGCCGGGCGACTTTGAATCCGTCCGCACCGTTGCCGATACCGTCAAGGGAAGTTCCGTTTGTTCGTTAGCCCGGTGCGTTGAAAAAGATATTGATGCCGCCGCCGATGCCCTGAAAAATGCCGAACAACCCCGGATTCACGTCTTTTTGGCAACCAGTCCGATTCACCGGGAATACAAACTGCGGATGACAACGGAGAAAAACATTGAATCCGCCGTTGCCGGAGTAAAATACGCCCGAAAGTTCTGCGGCGATGTCGAATTTTCTGCCGAAGATGCGACCCGGACGGAAATTGACCACTTGTGCCGGGTTGTCGAAGCGGTCATTGATGCCGGTGCGACTACGGTCAACATTCCCGATACGGTCGGTTATGCTACGCCGATTGAAATGTATGAACGCATCAAAGCGTTGTTCGACCGGGTTCCGAATGTCGGCAAAACGGTGATTAGCGTTCATAATCACAACGACCTCGGAATGGCAGTCGCAACGAGTTTAGCCGCCGTCCGTGCCGGTGCCGGTCAAGTGGAGTGTACCATCAACGGACTGGGCGAACGGGCTGGCAACTGTTCGCTCGAAGAAATCGTGATGGCGTTGAAAACCCGGAACGACGTGTATGATGCCGGTACCCGGATTATCACGCAGAAATTGGTACCGACCAGCCGGCTCGTTTCAACGGTAACCGGTTTGAAGGTTCCCCGCAACAAAGCAATCGTCGGTCAAAATGCGTTTGCTCACGAATCCGGTATCCATCAGGACGGTATGTTGAAGAACCCGACAACGTATGAAATTATGCAGCCGTGCGATGTCGGATTTCAAAAGACCGACCTCGTTTTGGGCAAGCACAGCGGACGGGCGGCGTTGGCAGACAGGGCGAAGACGCTCGGCTGCGACCTCGACACGGTGCAACTGGGCAAAGTGTTTGAAGAGTTCAAAAAACTTGCCGACCGGAAGAAAAACATTTACGACGAAGATATTTTGGCGTTAATAGAGCAGGAGATTCACGAACGCAAGGACCCCTATATCAGCCGCTGCTGTCAAGCGGCGTGTCAAACGGCGGAATGGTCTTTGGTGTCGTATGATTTACGGTGCCGGACGGGCAAGGAGCCGCAGGTTCGGCTGACGCTCCGCAACGGCGACAGGGAATACACACGGGAAACGTCCGGCGGTGACGGACCGGTTGATGCGCTGTTTTTTGCCGTAAAAGAAATCACCGGTGCGGACATTTCGATAAAGGAGTACAGTGTGCAAAGTGTTACAAACGGCGAGGATGCGCAGGGCGATGTGACGATTTTGATAAACCGCAGCGGCGAAACGTACCGCGGACACGGTGTTTCGACAGACACGATAGAAGCGTCAACGGTTGCGATTCTTAACGCCGTGAACCGGAGCGGCAGTGCAATTTCCCGCTAAAGTATTAGACCTTTTCTCTAACCTGTTTTAGTTGCTTTCCGAATTGCCGTTGGACAGTTTTATAAAAATCTGGCAGTGTTGACACAAAGATAGCGGATGTTATACTATCATTTATAGGATCATTCTAACCCATTCACGGAGGTAGTCAAGTTGATGGATTGCAAGCATTGTCATTCGGTCAATTTTCACAAGAGCGGTTTTACCCGCGGCAAACAACGCTACAAATGCAAGGACTGCGGACGTTATTTTGTCGTCGGCGATGACCGCACCAACGACAAAATCATCGG
>JAISJZ010000261.1 GCA_031261125.1 Planctomycetaceae bacterium
TATCTGCACGGGACCGAAAGCCCCGTATTGTACGTTGTTTATTGACCATCCGGCAACGGAGTTACGGATTTGGCATTGGCAGGCGCATCAGCGGAACGTTGTCGGTTCGCTGATTTGGCGGATAAATTACTGGACGAGCGGAACGCCGCAAACGCAGAATCCTTATGAAGACCCGATGGGTTACAAGAGCGGTCGTTATCCGGCGGCGTGGGGCAACGGCGACGGACGGTTCATTTATCCGCCGTTATCCGCAGCCGTACCGGGCTTGAATGACGGCAAGCCGAATTTCGATAAACCGGTCGCGAGTATCCGCTGGGCAATGATTCGGGAAGGCGTGGAGGATTATGAAATGTTTTACCTTCTGCGTGAATTATTGAAACAGAAAGGCAACACGCTGTCCGAAGCGGAACGCAAAGAAGCGGAGAATTTACTGATTGTACCGGAGAACGTTACGAAGAGTATGACACAGTTCACGATTGACCCGCGTCCTTTGCTGAAACGCCGGGCGGAAATCGGAAAAATGATAGAAAAACTCAATATGAATTGAGAAATAGTTGAATTATGCTATTCGTTCAATAATCGGATACACACTTGTCAGCACCGTCCGCACCTCTCCTAAATCCGTCCGGCACTCACACTTGTCCTTCTGCAAATACAGCCGTTAACACAGCCAGCGAAGTTGCAATTCGGGACGGTACGGTATTTTCCGGTACGTTTCATCACCGGCATATCCCAGCATTAGTCCGCCGTAAATTGTTTCGTCTTTCTGCAAACCAAGGAACTGATTGATTGCCGGTTCGTTCTGTGCTGCCCGGATGAAATATCCCGCCCAGCACGAACCGAGACGCATTGCGGCGGCGCACAAATCCAGCGTTTCAACGGCAATCGCCGTATCAACAGCGGGCCACAGAGCATCGCTTTGCGTGTAAGCCGCAACGACGCACGGTGCGCCGCGGAATACGGGGTCGATTCCTTTTTCCCATTGTTTTTTCAACGTCTCGCCGCCCGGCTGTTCGGAAAGCCATTGAATTACGATACCGGCTAATTCGTGAACTTTGTCTTTGCTGTTGCAGACGAGCCACTTAACCGGCAGCGCATTTTTTGCCGTCGGTACCCAGCGGACGACATCGAGCAACTGTTCGACAGTTCTGTCGGGCAGCGGTTTATCGGCGTAGTGCCGGATAGAACGCCGCGTCCGCACCAATGCCGCAATATGCTCGAAGCGGGGATGCGTCTCTTTTACGAAGTCCTGACACTTTGTACTGTCGATACCGTCAATGGAAATAGCATTGACCGGACAGGCGGCAATACAGTGATGACAGGCGATGCAGTATTCATCGGCTTGCTCTGCCACCATCGGACAATCGTTATGGGTTGTCCGTTGAAACAGGTAAGACGGACACGAAGCGATACATTGTCCGCAACGGACGCACAGATGTTTGTTGAGAACGATTTTTTCCATCGGTCGAATGGCAGGCGAAAAGAACAGGCAACGGCGCATTATACCTTATTACGGGAGAATTTCAATCGGTTTGGCAACGGGATTTTTCTTTCTTTTGCCTCATTTTGCCGGGGAGTTTTTAGAAACTTCCAAAAGAAGAATTAGGAATAAACAGTTAATAAGGAAAATGCCGATAGAAAATGCGGGGAGTGTTTTGTTATTCTTTTGTTTTTCCTGTAATGCGTTTTCTTTTATCACTTGCCGTTCTTTTCAGTGCCGTTTCCTTTGTCTGCGCCGATGAACCGGCAAACGAAGGCAGATTCCTGACCAAATCGGAATTCGACGAATTCGTCCGGCAATATCAGACCGAAAAAGAAACCGCCCCGAAACCGGGCAAATGCTTGGCGTGGCAAAAGGGTGATTTCAAATTCACGCTCTACGGCTACGTCAATTTAAGTGCGTCATACGACACGGAAAAAGTCCTGTCCGGTGATTACGTTGCCTACGCTTATTCCCCGGAAAAAGGCGACGGAGCATCATTTCAAGTTGACGCAAAATCCAGCCGGTTCGGCGTAATGATTGACAGTCCGGGTATTCCGGGCTGGTCGGGTTCAAAAACGCAAGGTTGTTTTGAATACGACTTTCAGGGGGCGTTTTCCGTCCGAAGCAGACCGGGCTTTATGATGCGCAAAGCATACGTTGCCGTATCGGATAAATACACGAAGTTTCTCGCCGGTCAGGATTGGGAAGTCATTTCGCCGCTCTATCCGATGACGCTGAACTACACCGCATCCGCTTGCGTCGGCAACAACGGATACCGGCGGGCAATGCTCAAACTCGACAAACGGTACGACTTGACAAGCAGCAGCGATATTCTGTTCCAGTTTGCGCTGACGGATAACGTGCTGCGGGACGCAATGGGCGTAGCGTGGGTTTCCTCGCATACCGGTTCGTATCCTGTCATTCAGGGACGTATTGCTTACGCTTTTGCCAAGAACCGAGGGAAAGTCAAACCGGTCACGGCAGGTATTTCGGCACACATCAGCGAACAGCGGTTCCGGTTCCTGAACGGTACACCGGAAACAAAGTATATGAAAACGTGGTCGCTAAACGCCGATTTGGACGTGCCGTTTTCGGAACGGTTCCGTATTCAGGCAGAGTGGTTCACCGGCGAGAATCTCGGCGGCACCGAAGGCGGCATTTTGCAGGGTGTTGATATTTACCGGCGGGACACGATTCGTGCCAACGGCGGCTGGGTCAGTGCGCAGTATTTCTGGACGAAAAAGTTGCAGAACAATGTTTGTTTTGCTGTTGACGACCCGTTGAACAAAGACATTCTCGGCGGTAATGCAGCGGACGGACAATCGCGGACATTCAACCGGTGCATTTTCGTCAATGCCCTGTACAACTGGACACCGGCACTGATGACCGGTTTTGAAGTCAGTTTTTGGAAAACGAATTGGCAGCGGTACAACGGTGCGGAAATTATTCCGATGCAGTCCGGCGAACCGACGCGGTTTGAATTTGTAACCCGATATACGTTCTGATGTGTTTCCCGCTTGCGGTATGAACGCAAATGTGGTAGATTGCGGTTTTTCCCGATGCTTGAATTTTCCGAAAGGTTTATAACTGCTGCGAACCGGTACATCGAAACGCTGCGGCAAGAAGTGAACGAAACGCTTGACTTGGTCAGCAAATTCGATAACGGCTGTCCGCCGCAACTCGGCGATGCCGTCCGGTATAGTTTGCTTGCGCCGGGCAAACGGCTCCGTCCGCTGTTCGTGCTGCTGGCGTGCGAACTGTGCGGCGGACAACGGCAACTGGCGATGCCCGCCGCGTGCGCCGTCGAAATGATTCACTGCTATTCATTGATTCACGATGATTTACCGGCAATGGATAACGATGATACCCGCCGCGGCAGACCGACTTGCCACAAGCAATTCGATGAAGCAACGGCGATTCTTGCCGGCGATGCGCTGATACCGGCGGCGTTTGAAATGCTTGCCAAAATGGAACCGCCGGAACTTGCCGTCCGCTGCTGCCGGGAACTCGCCGTTGCTGCCGGTGCATCGCAACTCGTCGGCGGACAAATGGACGATGTGCTGCAAGAACGAACCCCCGCGTCTCCGACGCAGGATTTCCTCGAAAGAATTCATCTGCGCAAGACGGGTGCGTTGATTCGGGTTTCATTGCGTCTGGGCGGATTGGCGGCAGAAGGAACGGAACCGCAACTGGAACACCTCGACAATTTCGGAGCGGATTTCGGCTTGGCATTTCAAATCACCGATGATTTACTGGATGTTCTCGGCGATGAGCAAGATGTCGGCAAACGGCTGCACAAGGATTCGGAGAAGGGTAAGTTATCGTATCCGGCAATTCTCGGTGTTGAAAAATCGCAGAAGGAAGCGGAACGGTTAGTGAATAAAGCGGTTGACTCGTTAACCGCTGCCGGCAGTAAGGATTCGATTTCGTTCGATGTTCTCCGCTTTATGGCGTACCGGCTATTAAACCGAAAGTGTTAGCGGCAGTTGCTTCCGCAATGACTTCCAACGGTTCGTTCCGCAACTGGGAAAGACGCAGCAGCACCATTGCCGACATCATCGGTTCGTTCCGCTGCAATTTGCCCCGGTACGGATGCGGCACCATAAACGGCGAATCCGTTTCGACCAACAAACGGTCAAGCGGCACAACTTTTGCCGCCTCCCAAAGCGGGGCAAACTTCTTATTGCGGTACGTCAGCGAACCGGCAAAACTGATATAATAACCGAGTTGAACACATTCCGCCGCCTGCTGTGCCGTCCCGCTGAATGCGTGAATCACTCCCCGCAAGTTTTTCTGTGTCCGCAGTATCGGTAAAACATCGTCCCACGCGTCCCGGTTGTGAATCACAACGGGCTTACCGGTACGTTTCGATAACTCAATGTGCCGGTGAAAAAAATCCCGTTGAATGTCAAACGGCACCGTGTCCCAATACCGGTCGAGTCCCGTTTCGCCGATTGCAACGACATTATCCCGGTTCGCTAATTCCGTAATCGTTTGCCAATCATCTTCCGCTGCTTTTCCGGTGTAATTCGGATGAATAGCGACAGCGGCATAAAATTTCGGTGTTTTTTCGGTAAGTTCAATAACACGGCAAGCGGAAGCAGCATCGACACCCGGAAGGAGAACACCGGCGGTCTCGAAGGTATAACCGGCTAATTCGTCCGGCGTTAAACCGCCCGGAAATGTGCCGGTTAACGTCCGCTGAATCACCGCTTCCCGGTCGTTGTCAAAGTCATCGAGGTCGAGGTGAGCGTGAGTATCAAAAACCGAAATAATTTTTGGCATTATTGTAGCAAATATCCTGTACCATTTTACCGACCATTTCAACATCGTTCGGCAGCAGACCGGTTTCCATTTCGTTGCCGAGCAGGTTGCACAAAATGCGGCGGAAGTATTCGTGTCTCGTGTAAGACAAAAACGAGCGGCTGTCGGTCAACATTCCGACGAATTGGCTCAACAAGCCCAAGTTGGAAAGACAGTTCAGTTGCTTTTCCATTCCGTCCTTCTGGTCGAGAAACCACCAACCGCTGCCGAACTGCATTTTTGAGGGGAGTAGCGAGTTGCGAGTTGCGAGTTGCGGGTTTCCGTTTTCACTCGCTACTCGTCCCTGAAAATTCCCCAGCATCGTGGCAATCAATTCGTTGTACACCGGATTCAGGTTGTACACAATCGTTTGCGGTAATTTCTCCTCTTTATCGAGATGTGAGAAGAAACTTTGAAGCGAACCTGCAAGTTGGTAATCATCGCAAATTGAATCATACCCGGCATCCGCTCCAAGTTTCTCAAACATTCGTGTATTGTTATTGCGAATTGCCCCAATATGCAGTTGCATTGTCCACCCCCTTTCGGCATCCAATACTCCACAGTGATATTGTATTACATAATTGACGTATCGCAAGGACATTACGTTCTTTGTATTGTCTCGGAGTAACCTAAATGTATTAGCCGCAAATTCTTGACTATTTGCTTCCTTGTTATTCTCATAACTAAACCAAGTAAAGCCGTGGTCGGACAATCGACCGCCGATTTCGTGAAAATAATCGTGCCGCCGTTTCAACGCCTCCAACAAATCATCCAACGATTTAATTTCAACACCCGCAGTCGCACCGAGTTTATCGAGATACTCGTTGTATGATTGATTACCAAACATTGATGGCAACGCCTTATCCGGTCGAAACGTCGGCAACATTCGCGGTACTCGCAACTCACCACTCGCCGCTCGCCACTGTTCATACTGTTTATGCCAGCGCAAATCGTCTATCGGGTCGTCAGTGGTGCAGACCAACTCGACATTCATCTGCTTCATAATGCCGCGAGCCGAAAACTCCGGCGTTTGCAATTTGGCGTTGCACTCGTTCCAGATTTCCTTTGCGGTATCGGGCGAGAGTTGCTTCGTAATGCCGAAGGGGCGTTTGAGTTCCAGATGCGTCCAGTGATAGAGCGGATTGCGGAGCGTTTTCGGCACGGTCTCCGCCCACGCTTGAAACTTTTCCCAATCGGAAGCGTCGCCGGTGATGTATTTTTCATCGACCCCCGCCGCCCGCATCGCCCGCCATTTATAATGGTCGCCCGCCAACCATATCTGCGACAGATTCTCAAACTGCCGGTTCTCCGCAACCTCTTTCGGCGAAAGATGACAGTGATAATCAATAATTGGCATATCATTAGCGTAGCCGTGATACAGCCGGATTGCCGCTTCGCTTTGGAGAAGAAAATTGTCGGTGATGAACATCGAGGTAAGCAGCGTATAAGTTTTTGAAAAAAGAAGAACAATGCGCCCGGTGCGGTGCAATTATCGGCAATCTGCACAAAAAGTCAAGAGTCAATTTTCGGAGAGAATTCTGTGCCGTTTTCGGCATACGGTTGTTAAAACAAAAAAGCAAGATACAATAACACGGAGCATAAACATTGCGAACACTGCCCGATGTCCATTTATCAACACTGTATCAATCCGTCCTGCGGAAAAAATTACGATATTGCTGAAGTCCTGCACCGCTGTCCGGCGTGCGGCGAACTCCTCGACGTTCAATACGATTGGAACAAACTCCAACCGCCGAAAACGTTAAAACATTTTGAAACGTTCTGGACGCAGCGTTCCGAACCGCACCGGTTCAGCGGTGTTTGGCGGTTTCACGAATTGCTGCCGTTCCTGCCGCCGGAAAAGTGTATCACCATCGGCGAAGGGCAAACCGTGCTGCAAAGAACCGCCGGCGGTGTCGGCACATACACCGGTTTGCGAACCGGCAAACTGTTCCTGCAATATGAAGGGCTTAATCCGTCCGGTTCGTTCAAAGACAACGGAATGTGCGCCGCTTTTTCGTACGGACATTTCGTCGGCGCAAAGCGGGCAGCGTGCGCCTCCACCGGCAATACCAGTGCATCGTTGGCAATTTATTCCGCCTGCACAAAATTGATGGAGTCGGTGATTTTCATCGGTTCCGGTAAAATCGCCTACGGCAAACTGTCGCAAGCGTTGGATTACGGCGCAAAAACCGTTCAAATCGCCGGCGACTTCGATGACGCAATGGAGCGCGTTCAACAGGTGTCGAAAGAACTCGGCATCTATCTTGTCAACTCGCTCAATCCGTTCCGCCTCGAAGGACAAAAGACGATAATGTTCCGGGTTCTCGAAGCGTTGCGCTGGGAACCGCCGGATTGGATTGCCGTACCGGGCGGCAACCTCGGTAATTCCAGCGCGTTCGGCAAAGCATTTATTGAACTGTATCAACTCGGTTTAATCAAGAAGATTCCGCGCCTTGCCGTGATTAACGCAGCCGGTGCAAACACACTGTACCGATTATACGAAAAGGAAAATCTGCGGTGGAACAACGGCGACTACAACAAAGAATTAACGCAGAAATTTTACGCCGCAATGGATGCTGAAGGGCGCAAAGCGTCAACGATTGCCAGTGCGATTGAAATTAACCGACCTGTGAATTTGTCGAAGTGTTTGCGGGCGTTGAACTTTTGCAGCGGTGTGGTGCGCGAGGTGTCGGAGCAGGAGATTCTCGATGCAAAGGCACAGGTTGGTGCCGGCGGTTTTGGCTGTGAACCGGCTAGTGCGGCAAGCGTTGCCGGTGTAAAAAAAATGGTTGCCGAAGGAATCATCGCGGAGGATGAAACCGTTGTCTGCGTTTTGACAGGACATCAGTTGAAAGACCCGAACGCAACGGTAGCGTATCACGGAACGGACAAAAATTTTTACGAAGATACTCTCGGCAAGCGGGGCGTGAAATCAACGCCGTTTGCGAACCGCCCCGTGTCGGTGCCGAACGATATTGACGCAATCGTACAACTGCTGCGGTAGTTGCATATTTTCACTGTCCCCACTTTTATTGATAACGATGAAAAAAACATCTGCTTGTGTTTTGTTTCTCCTTCTTTTGCTGACTGCTTTTGCGTTCGCTGACGACCATAACCGCGGTGCGGGTGTTTCGCCGGAAGAAGCGTTGAAGTTGCTCAAAGAAGGTAACGTCCGGTTCGTTGCCGGCAAGACCGTTCATCTGCACAGCGATACCGCAAGGGCAAAAGACACGAAAGAACACGGACAGCATCCGTTTGCAACGATTCTGACGTGCAGCGACTCCCGTGTTTCGCTGCCGGTGATTTTCGACCAAGGCATCGGTGATATTTTCAGCATCAAGATTGCCGGTAACGTCAGCGGCAAACCGCAACTCGGTTCGATTGAATACGGTGTTGCTCACGCCGGTTCACAACTCGTTGTCGTTCTCGGTCATACAAACTGCGGTGCAGTAACGGCTGCCTGCACGGACGGCGGACACGAGGGCAATATCGAAACGCTAATGAAAGCGTTGGAACCGGCGGTGAAGAAAGCCGAAGCGAAAACCGGCAAAAAAGGCGAGGATTTGATTGCCGATGCGTGTAAGGAGAACGTATTTCATCAGATTGAAACGTTGTACCGCGGCAGCGAAATTCTTCGGGAGAAAATTACAAAGAAAGAATTGCAAATCATCGGCGGCGTTTATGATATTGAAACCGGCAAAGTTGAATTCTTCGGCGAACATCCGAACGCCAAGACCCTGTTGAAGGCACCCAAGAAACCGAAGCAGGAAAAGAAGGAGAAGAAAGCGGCGGAACATTCCAAGGCGTAATGAACGGGCAGACAACCAACGGCCCAGTAAATTAGGTAAATTACTGCGCCGCCGGTTCAAACTTCTCAATCGGCGGAGTCGATACTTCCTTCACAAGCCGGTTGATGATGTCAACGTTCGTCATTCCCTCCGCTTGCGATTGAAAATTTGTACTAATCCGATGCCGCAGCACTGGAACGGCACAAGAGCGAATATCGTCAATCGACACCGAAAAACGCCCGTCCATTGCCGCCAGGGCTTTGCCGCCGTGAATCAAAAATTGTCCTGCCCGCGGTCCTGCTCCCCAATCGACGAGTTCCTGAACGAACTTCGGGGACGATTCGTCTTTCGGACGCGTTGCCCGCACCAACCGGGCAGCATATTGAATGATATACTGACTCACCGCCACTTTACCGACGAGTTTCTGCAAATTAACTATCAACTTTCCGCTTAAAATCTTTCGCAGTTCCGCTTTTTCTCCGCGGGTCGTTGCCGAAAGAATCCGCTCTTCTTCGTTTAACGAAGGATAATCAATTTTGATGTTGAACATAAACCGGTCGAGTTGCGCTTCCGGCAGCGGGTATGTTCCTTCTTGCTCAATCGGGTTCTGTGTCGCTATCGTGAAAAACGGGTCGGGCAGTTGATACGTTGTTTGTCCGACGGTTACTTCACGTTCCTGCATTGCTTGCAGCAGGGCGGCTTGTGTTTTCGGCGGCGTGCGGTTGATTTCGTCGGCAAGCAGAATGTTTGTGAAAACGGGACCTTTAACGAACCGGAAGTTACGTTTGCCGTTGTCGTCTTCATCGAGAACTGTCGTGCCGGTGATGTCGGACGGCATTAAGTCCGGCGTGAATTGAATCCGTTTGAAGTCAATGTCGAGAATTTGGGCGATAGTGCTGACCATCAATGTTTTTGCCAGACCGGGAACACCTTCGAGAAGAATATGTCCGCGGGTGAAGACGGCGGCGAAGATTTGGCGAATCACGTCGGATTGTCCGATGATGACTTTACCGAGTTCGTCCTGCATTAGCCGGCAGTGCTGACCGAATTCCTGGAGAATATCGCCGAGGTCGCGGCTCTTCGTATTGGGAACCGCCGGCTGTTGTGCAGGCGGTTGTATCGGTTGGATTGGCGGTGCGGACATAAAGAACGAAGATATGGTACGTTTCTCTCTATTGTCCGTGTTTGCCGTGCGGTTGTCAAGAACACCCCGCCGTACTACGGATTTTATGGAGCGGTATTTATTGTTTCCGGTTTCCTAAAAAAAATGGCGTTTTGCCGTCGATTTGCCGATGATGAACGGAGGGATTCTGCCGCGGTACAGCCGCCGGACTAAATATCAACCGTAATATCAAATGTTTCTGTGGAAAAAAATTGTCTTTTCATTCCTGCTCTGTATTACAGCGGCAGTGCAACTGAACGGACAAGACATAACGGCAGGGTACTCTGCGGAAACAAAGAAACGGGGCGAAATAAGAACAAACAGAAAAACGGCGGTACAAAATTACGAACGGGACTTTCGGGATGCCGTTCAGTCAATTCCGTGGAGTTCTCTGCCGCCGAAAGCAAAAGAAAAAATCAAGTCCGTTGTCCTCAAACCGTCGCTGTTCCGCAAGATGCCCCGGCAGGCGGTCTTTGCCGATTCCGAAATGTACCAATTTCTGACGGAACACCCCGACATCGTCGTCGGTTTTTGGGACGTTCTTGGTGCAACAGAGTTGACTCTCAACGAGATTCGTCAAAATCAATTCCTAATGAAAGAAAATGACGGCACCGTTGCCGTTGCGGAAGTCCTTTACCGGACGACCGACGTTTGTATTGTCTATGCCAAAGGACAGTACCGCGCTCCGTTCCTTGTCCGTCCCT
>JAISJZ010000316.1 GCA_031261125.1 Planctomycetaceae bacterium
GTATCGAAACAGAATGGGGAGGTACAAGTATCAATGGGGGCGGGAAGCAGGTACATTCCGTTCACGGAAGTATCGAAACGGAGTGAACTGAAAGTGCTGCCGAAGGTGCAGACGGAAGACAAGCCCGCTGTTGAACGCAGCGCGGCAGTTGCCGCAGATTATTCAGCGTTGTCGGACTACTCAATACGGCTGCGGTAGGTTCTGTATCTATTGCGTCGCAAACGGAAACGGTGTAGAATGGCGGTTTGCTTTTCAAATTTTATACCGCACGGACTATGCGTCATTTCATCACATTACACGACGTTAAAATCAAGGAACTGCACCGGATTCTTGACCTTTCGGCAACCATCAAACGGGAGTTTAAGAACGGCGAACGTACTCCGTATCTGCCGGGAAAAACGATGGCGATGATTTTTGAGAAACAATCGCTGCGCACCCGCGTTAGTTTCGAGACCGGTATGTTTCAACTCGGCGGCAATTCCATCAATCTCGGCGATGAAGCCGGTTTCGGCAAACGGGAAGCCACCAAGGACTTTTCCGAAGTGTTAAGTTCGATGGTCGATATTGTGATGATTCGTTCCAAACAGCACAAAAGCATTACGGACTTTGCGAAATACAGCCGTTGCCCGGTGATTAATGGTTTGACAGATAAAGCGCATCCGTGTCAAGCGTTAGCCGATGTGCTGACCGTCCGGGAAGTGTTCGGCGGTTTCAAAGGGCTGAAACTCGCTTGGGTCGGCGATGCGAACAACGTTGCTGTCAGTTTGGTCAGGGCTTGTGCAAAACTCGGTGTCGGTGTTGCCGTTGCTGCTCCGCAGGGATTTCAGTTTGCAGAGAAGGACTTGAAAAAAATCGTCGGCAAGGAAACAGCACCGGGATTCGATTTAACGTTGACGGACGACCCGGTAAAGGCGGTAAATGATGCAAATATCGTAACGACTGATGTTTGGGTCAGTATGGGACAGGAAGCGGAGGCGGAACAGCGTAAAGCCGTCTTTGCTTCGTATCAGGTCAACGCGGCGTTAATGAAGAAGGCAAGCAAGGGCGCAATTTTTCTGCATTGTTTGCCCGCACGGCGAGGTTTGGAAGTAACAGATGAAGTCATTGATTCGGAACGCAGTAAAGTGGTTCAGGAAGCGGAGAACCGCCTGCACGCTCAAAAAGGACTGCTTGTGTGGCTGCTGACCGAGGCGAACCGGTTCTAGCCGGTTTCATACACCACCCGTGCTATCGGCATCCGCCGTCCCATTCCGAACGCCCGCGGCGAAACTTTTAACACCGGCGGTGCCTGCCGCCGTTTGAACTCCGCTAACGCCGCGCAACGGATTATCCGGGCAATCAACACCCTGTCAAAATTTGTCATAGACGCAATTTCATCGGCGGACTTGTTTTCAAACAGATACAATTTCAAAATTGCGTCCAGATCCTCATACGGCGGCAGCGTATCTTGGTCGGTCTGATTTGGTCGCAACTCTGCCGACGGCGGCTTCGTTAAAATGTTTTCGGGAAACACCGCTTTCCGCTCGTTGATACGTTTGCACATTGCAAACACTTCCGTCTTAAATAAGTCGCCGATGGGTGCTAACGCTCCGTTCATATCGCCGTATAACGTACAGTACCCCATTGCTAATTCACTTTTGTTGCCTGTCGTTAAGAGCATCGAATTGAACTTATTTGAATATGCCATCAGCAGTGTTCCGCGGATTCTCGCCTGTAAATTCTCTTCCGCAATGTCAAATGGTCGGTTTTCAAACACGTCTTTGAGCGAATCGAGAAACGCTCCAAACACCGGTTCAATCGGCAGCACTTCATACCGGCAGTTCAAGCCGGCGGCAAGTTCGGCGGCATCGTCTTTCGACCCCTGCGAGGAAAACCGGGACGGCATACTGAAACAGACGACGTTTTCCGCACCAGCGGCTTGTACGGCAAGATACGCCGCTAATGCCGAGTCGATTCCGCCGGACAAACCGAGATGACAGCATTTGAAACCGCATTTTGCCATATAATCGCGGATACCGAGAATCAGGGCTTGTTCAACTTCGTCGGAAACGGGTATTTGTGTATCAGTCATCTAAATCAGTCCGTTAAATCAAATCCGTAATCCGTCAGTGTTTGGCGCAACTTCGCTTCTTCGCTTTCTGTCAACGGAGTCATCGGCAGCCGCAGTTCACCGGTATCCCGGCAGAGCATCTTCATCGCTGCTTTAATCGGTATCGGATTGGTCGAAAGCGACAGCATATCCCGGCACAACACAAACATCTTGTAATGCAGTTCCTTCGCCTTCGTCAAGTTGCCGCTGTCAAACGTTTTACACAGCGCAATCATATCTTGCGGCACGATGTTGCCGACCACCGAAATCACGCCGCGTGCGCCCAGCGACATCAGCGGCAATGTCAAACTGTCATCACCGCTCAACACCGTTAAATCCGTCTTCGCAATAATTGCTGACGCTTGGTCCATCGAACCGGTCGCTTCTTTCACCAAGCCGATGTTAGGAAACTCCGCCAGCCGGATAATCGTGTCCGGTTCAATGTTCCGAACGCACCGACCGGGAATGTTATAAACGCAAATCGGTATATCGACCGACATTGCCAAATGTTTATAGTGTTGATAAATTCCTTCTTGCGTCGGTTTGTTGTAGTACGGTGTTACCACGAGAGCGGCATCAGCACCGACTTTTTTGACGAATTTTGTCAGATGCAATGCTTCGGCGGTAGAATTAGCACCGGCACCGGCGATGACTTTAATTTTACCGTTTGCCGCTTCAACAACGGCACGGAGAACCCTTTCGTGTTCCTCAAACGACAGCGTCGGCGATTCGCCGGTTGTACCAACCGGTACAACGGCTGTTGTACCGGCAGCAATTTGGAATTCGATGTGTTCTTGCAGCCGGTTGTAATCCACTTCGCCGTTTTTGAACGGTGTGATGATTGCGGTGGATAAACCGGCGAATTCTTCAAAGCGGGACATTGCGGGAAAGAAAGAGAAGGAAAGGGCGGGGAATTGACAGGAAACAACAGTTGATTGATAATAGAAGTGTACCTTTCATTGTCTATTGTCCATTATTTACTGTCAACAGGGGATTTTATGTCGGAAGAAAAAACGAAGGAGGAAGTGATTGAGTTCACCGGTCAGGTAGTCGAAGAAGTCCGCGGGGCATTTCGGGTGAAGTTAGACGATATGGACCACGTTATTCTTTGCCGGCTGGCAGGTAAGATGCGGAAGTTCCGTATTCGTGTTGTGCCGGGCGACCGGGTTACCGTTGAGGTTAGTCCTTACGATATGGAACGCGGGCGTATTGTTTTTCGGGAGCGGTAAGTGCTGTTCGCCCCTTCTCATCTTTCTCTGGCTAAACAGTAGGCAGCAAATAGCAGGTATGAAATCGGAAACCTGCTGCCGACATTCCCGGATAATCCGCAAAACCGCCGTATTCTGAATCGGTAAAAACTGCAAAACATAAAAACTTTAAGAAAAATATAGAAAATACACAAAATAATTAAAATGGGCAGTTGACTTTTCTGTTTTTTGTACTATCCTATCAGAGAGTTTTCTGTTTCCCCATCCCTTAAAATAGGAGAAGATGTATGAAAAAGTTGTTTGCGTTTGTGTGTGTCTGTGCTTTGGCTCTGGTTTTCGCCGGAACAGCAGTTGCCGAAGACAAGAAGGAAGCCGAAGCCGTTGTGGATGTAGCTGTTGAAACGGTTGTCAATCCTTGCGATTGCTATCCGGCACCGGCACCGTGCCTGCTCGGCGGAATTTTCCGCCGTCCTGCCAATCCGTGCTTTGCATCGCCGTGTAATCCCTGCCCGGCTGCTGCCCCTTGCGCTCCGTGTGCGCAGAAATTGTTTGCTCCTTGCGGTGCCGCCCCGTATTACGGCACAGCACCGTGCGGCGGTTTCTACGGCTTTAACCATAGTCGTTTCGGATACGGCGGCGGTTATGGCGGTTACGGTGTGCCGGCTGTCGGTCCGATTCGCGGACTGCTTGCCCATCTGTTTTCCGGCATTACCAGTTCCTTCCGCGGCGGATATTGTCCGGCTTACGGAAATGGTACCTATCTGGAACCGGGATACGGATACGGTTTTCCGCCCGTTGCTCAACCGGCACCCGTTGCTCAGCCGGCACTTTGAAATCGAAGTAAAAATGGTTTTTCGGTAATGGCGCACCTGTTGCATTTAACGGCGGCGGTGCGTTAAGCCGTGTTATTCAGCGGATAAGTTGCCGTTTTTATTGCCGATTCCGATTGGCACGTTTTTTGCTCCTTGTCTTTTTGGCAGGGAAGAGTTGGACGAGGGAACGCCGTCTTCTGTTTCGTTGAGGGCGGCGTTTCCCTTTGTTTCTTGCCTTGGGGAGGTTCTAAAAACCTCCGAACAAAGAAAAGAAAGAAAAAACT
>JAISJZ010000344.1 GCA_031261125.1 Planctomycetaceae bacterium
TTTGAGACGGGGAGGGGCTATTGTTCCCGTTCCTGTTTTCCCTGTTTCACCGGCGGCAACAGATGCGTCACCGATAACGTTGCGGCAAAAACCGGTAATATCGCCCCGGCGGTTGGAAATCCGGGATTTTTGACCGGGGCTTATCTGCCGAAACATCAAACGGTCAACAAGTTTTCTGACTCATTGTACTGTTAAGGGTTCACGCTGTTTTACGGGAAACCTTCTTTTTCTTGTTCTTCTTTGGCGGTTTTTCCGGCTTGACACCGCTGTCAGAGCGGCGGCTGGACTTTAACCGTTTAACCAAACGAAAATCAATCTGCCGTGCGTTAACGTCCGCACGGACAACTTCTACGAGCAGCCGGTCGCCGATGCGGAGAACATTGCCTTTCCGCTGACCGTACAATATCTTCGTGTTTTGCTCAAAGCGGTAAAAATCATCATCCAGATTTTCCAAGCGAATTAAACCTTCCGCCGGTATGTCCGTACCCATTACGAAAATACCGAAGTGTTCCACACCGGTAATGATCGCTTCGATATTTTCGCCGAGACGCTTGCTCATATAGTCAATCAGTTTCAACTTTACAAGTTCCCGTTCGGCGATTTCCGCCCGCTGCTCCCGGTCGCTGCAATGTTCGCCGAGCAAAACAAGTTCCCGTTGGTCGGGCTTTGTATAACTGCCGTCAATGACAGCGTCGAGCAAACGGTGAACCGACAAGTCAGGATAACGGCGAATCGGCGAGGTGAAATGCGTATAACACGGCGAAGCGAGCGCATAATGTCCTTCTTCGTCCGGCGAATAAACCGCTTTCTGCATTGAACGCAAAAGTGAAAAATTGACGGCGTATTCCTGCGTGGAACCGTGAACCAAGTCAAGCAACTTCTGCAATGCAAACCGGTCAACCGCCAAATCATTTTCGTCAACGTCGGCAATCTGCAACACACGCAGGAATTCGGCAAAACTTTTCAACTTCCGCAGCGGCGGTGCTTTGTGAATCCGCCGCAGAAACGGAATGTTCCGTTCGGCAAGGTAATCCGCAACCGCCTCGTTTGCCGCTAACATACACTCTTCGACGCACCGGTTGGAATCGTAATACGGATAAACGTGCGCACCGCAGACCGCTCCGTCATCGTCTAGTTCGACTTTCGTTTCCGGCATATACATTTCCAGCGACCCGCGTTCAAACCGTTTGCGCCGAAGAAGTTGCATCAACTCCAACAGATTGTCCAGCAACTTTTTAACTTCCGGCTTCCAACTTTCCTGCTTACACTGCCCTTGTTTACGCTGCGGGCTGTTATTGTCGAAATAATCCTGCACCTCTTTGTAGTTAAACCGCTGCGTACTGCGAATCACACTGCGGTCAATTTCGGTACTGGTGCGGATACCGTCCGGCGTGAACTCCATAAACACCGATTTGGCGTACCGAATCTTTTCCGGCTGCAACGAACACAAGGCGTTAGACAAGACCTCCGGCAGCATCGGAATCACCCGGTCGGGCAGATACACACTCGTTGCTCTGTCCTTCGCTTCTTTGTCAAGAGCGGTCTCGTCCTTAATGAAATGGGAAACATCGGCAATGTGAACGCCGAGCCGCCAATCACCGTTATTCGTTTTTTCGATGGATATTGCATCATCGAAGTCCTTGGCATCGGCGGGGTCTATCGTGATAATGACACAGTTTGTCAGGTCAAGACGCTTTGTCCGCCTGATTTTTTTGGTGTCAATTTCGCCGTCGTTAGGGAATTTCTTGAAGAATTTTTCCACTTCCTTCCGGGCATCTTTCAATACCGCATCGCCGAACTGTTCCGGCAAACCAAACTGCCGGAGAATGAGTTGCGTATCGAGACCGGGAATGCCGTGCTGTCCCAGCACTTCGACAATGACCGCTTCGCCGTCGTTGTACGGTGTCGGGTATTTCAGCATTTCGACAACGATTTTGTCGCCTTCCTTCGCATTACTCACTGAAGCATCGCCGATAGAAATGTGTTTTCTGAACAGCGAACCGTCAACATTGATGTAGCCCCAGTCGTTATGAACCGTGTAAGTGCCGACGAACCGGTTCGATGCCCTTTTAAGAATTTCGACAACACGTCCCCGGATACGGGATGTTTCTCCTTCGCGGAGTTGTTTGCGTTTGTTTTTCTTCGTAGATTTGCCGTAATTATCCCGCCGCAAGCCGCCGGGGTTAATAATTTCGACAACGACAGTATCGCCGGATGCGGCATTTTTCGTTGCGTTCGGCGGGATGAAAATATCGCCGGACGGTTCTTCGTCCGCTTCGTACCGCGGGCGGACGAAGCCGATACCCGACGGACGGCGTTGAAAACGACCGGTGACTAACTTTGCGTTATCTGTATTCATAGTATTTAGCGTAATCGACCGTGAACGTACACGTCTTGCTCGATAATTTCGATTTTTGGATTATCAAGGCGTTTGGCAAATTCCATTTCGGGCAGACCGGCACCGGCAACGGCAGGCACCGCCGCTTCACCGCCGATAAGTTTCGGAGCAATGAAAACGTGAACTTCGTCAATGTACTGCATATCAAACAGTGTCCCGAACACTTCGCTTCCGCCTTCGACCAGCAGATTTGTGATTTGCCGTTTCGCCAAATGCTCCATCAACATTACCGTCCGTTCCCGATGAACTGCTGCAACTGCCGATTGCTCCGGCGGTATTTCTCTCGTTCCCTGTTCGCGGCGGAAATCCCGCTTGCGGTTGTACTGCGGATTTATCTTGGGAACCCGCTGCGGCAGACGCAAAATTTCACAACCGGCTTTTTCCATCGCCGCAACTTTTTCAGCCGGCGCATCGGGACTGGATACAATTAACACCGGAATTTCTTTTGCTGTTTGCACTAACCGGCTTTCAAGCGAAACATCGGCAAAGGAATCCAGTACCACCCGCAGCGGCACCTTCGGTGCGGTCGGGTCGGTAATCCGGCGGTGCGGTACATCATCAACCGGCTGCGTTTCAAGCCGAACCGTTAAAAGAGCATCGTCCCGAACAGCAGTGTGGGTGCCAATCATTATTGCATCCATTCGTCCCCGCAACCGGTGAACGGCCTGCCGGGACGCTTCGCCTGAAATCCAATGACTGCTGCCTGTCCACGAAGCCAAACGACCGTCCAGTGTCATCGCCCATTTTGCCGTAATAAACGGCCGGTTTTTTTGAAACAGCGTCAAATACGGAGCATTCAATTCAAGGACTTCGTTTTCGAGGATTCCTTCGATGATTTTAATGCCTGCTTGCTGCAATTTTGCGATACCTCGTCCGTGGACGACCGGATTGGGGTCCCGCATTCCGATAACAACCTGTTTGACTCCGGCATTGATAAGAGCATCGGTACACGGCGGCGTTTTGCCGTGATGGCTGCACGGTTCAAGCGTTACGTAGCACGTTGCCCCGTCTGCTTTTTTACCGGCAGTATTCAACGCTTCAATTTCGGCGTGGTCGCCGCCGAACTTGCGATGAAATCCCTCGCTGATGATTTGACCATCCTTTGCAAGAACGCAGCCGACCATCGGATTCGGTTCAACGAACCCTTCGCCGCTTCGGGCGATGACAACCGCCCGCCGCATAAGTTGAATGTCGTTTGCTTCTTCCATTACTTTCCTTTATCTTCCTGTGAAAAAAATTGCAGCGCGGCAAACGCTTTCTGATACTGCAAAAACTTCTCTTGGTAAAACGCCGTTTTTGATTCGTCCGGTTCATAGAAAGCAGGGGCAAGTCCCCGCCGGCTGACGATGCGGTACGCATCTTCAACGCTCTTAAAAATTCCTGTCCCGATGCCCGCTAACATTGCCGCCCCCAGCGCAACGGCCTCGTCTATTTCGGGAACAATCACGTTTACGCCGAGCATATCCGCCTTGTTCTGCATCCAGAATTTGTTTCGCGTTGAACCGCCGACAACAACGATTTCCTCCGTTTTCGTTCCGGTGCCGTTTTCCATTGCGGTTATTACGTCGAGGAGTTGATACCCTAATCCCTCAAACACTGCCCGCGTTAAATCGTTGCGGTTCGTCTGCTGATTCAAACCGAGAAACGCCCCGCGTGCTGCCGGTTCCGGCAGCGGACACTTTGCTCCGCCGAGATGCGGTAGGAACATAACCCCGCCGCTGCCGGCAGGCGACGCGGATGCTTGCTCCGTTAGTGTTTGATACGGCACGAGTTCTTCATTAGAATTGTTCCGCCACCATTCCAGCGTTTCACCGGTCGGATTACCGCCCCAAAGCATAAAGCAGTCCGGTGCGACGTGCGCTTGCGTCATCAAACCGGCTTCGCCCAACGCCGGATTTAACGCGGGCTGCTTCGTTGCTAATTCGATTGTTTCCCACGTTCCGGTGATGCAATAGACCGTGCCGGGCTTAAATACGCCGACAGGCAGCGCACCGCAGAAATGGTCGTGTCCGCCGAGAAACACCGGCGTTCCCGCGGTCAAACCCGTTGCTGCTGCCGCTTCGTCTGTCAGTTCGCCAAGAAACGTTCCGCTCTGTTCTGCGTCAGGTAAAATGTTTTTCGGAATACCGGATAAATTGCAAAGTTCATCCGACCACATTTTCGCCGGCAAGTCGAAAAGCATTGTGCAGGATGCCATCGAGTAATCCGTCGCCAATTTCCGGCACAACTTGTAATTGATAAAGTCCTCTATCAGTAACCACTTGAACGTATTTTGAAAAATGGCGGGTTCATTTTCTTTGAGCCAAAGCATCCGCAGGGCGGAGTGAATCGCCCACATCGGAGAACCGGTGCGTGAAAACGTTTTTTCGAGTCCGATGTTTTTCGTCCACCAATCAAGTTGCGGTTCGGTTCGCCGGTCAAGCCAGGAAATAAACGGATATAGGGCGTTTCCCGTTTCGTCCAGCGGCAAACCGTCCATTCCCATACCGGTAACGGCAATGCCGGCAATACACTCGCCGCAAGCGGCTGATGCTGTTTTTTGTGCGGCAAGAACTAACTCTTGAACCGCGGCGCAAACATCCTGCCAAAGCACATCCGGTTCCCAGACCGTCCATTCGGGATGTTCGGCGTTCGGATAAAACTTGCGCATCGGACGCACCGCCTTCGCAACGGCATTGCCGTGTTCATCGTGAAGAACCGTTTTAATGCTGGTCGAACCTAAATCAATCCCAAGCAGGTACTGCATAACCGTATTCTATCCGTCTGCGGCACCGCAAGCAAGACCTGTAACGAAATATCAAACCGGTTTCGCTGCCGAAGTGTTGATAACGAATGATAAATCGTGAATAATAGCCGACTGTTAGAAATTCGCAATCCGCAGTTTGTAATCACGATGGAAGTCCATATCGCAAAACTCGTTCGGCATTTTCCAAAGACGAAAGCGGTTGACGATATTTCGTTTTCTTTCCGCACCGGTCAGATTTACGGCTTCGTCGGACCGAACGGCTCCGGCAAAACAACAACGATGCGGATACTCGCCACGCTGGACGAACCGACTTCCGGCGATATTTTTGTTGACGGTATCAGCGTCATTCAGTATCCTGACCAAGTCCGAAAACTCGTCGGCTATATGCCGGATACGCTGCCGGCACACAAAGACATTACGGTTCACGAATATCTGGATTTTTTTGCCCGTGCTTACGGACTGAAAGACCCGAAACGCAGTATCGCCGTTAAGAATATCGAAGAGTTCACCGGACTGACCGAATTCAAAGAGAAGACGATTGCGCAAATTTCCAAAGGAATGAAACAGCGGGTTTCGCTGGCGAGAACGATTGTCCACGACCCTGCCGTTTTGGTCTTGGACGAACCGGCGGCTGGTCTTGACCCGCGGGCAAGAATCGAACTGCGGGAATTGCTCAAAGCCCTGCGGGAGTTGGGTAAAGCGGTTTTAATCAGTTCACATATCTTGCCGGAATTGGGCGAGATTTGCGACGGAGTAGCGTTCATCGAAAAAGGCAAACTGCTCCGCGCCGGAAAAATTGACGACATTGCCGGCTCAATGGAAATGCGGCAAACGACAATGGTTCGGGCGAAGAATTATGACTTGGAAACGCTGTTGAAATTCGTTTTGGAGGAACCCGCGGTGGAAACGGCGAAAATTGTCGGCGAAGAAGTGGCCGTTGTGATGAAAGACGACGAGGATACCTCGTTACTGCCGTCGCTTATCGGCAAAGGAATTAAAATTGCCGAATTCCGGCAGCAGAAAGTGAATTTGGAACACCTCTTCTTGAATATCACACAGGGAGAATTACAATAGCGGAGTCCTTGTATCAGCGGCGGGATTGGTCCCGATGCGGTACTTACTATCTAATGACGGGATAAATCCCGTCGCCTAACCGAATGAAAACAGCAACGATACAGACGAAAAAAGGGACAATTAAAATTGAACTTTACGATAAGAAAACGCCGAAGACGGTCGGCAATTTCGAGACCCTCGCGAAAAAAGGGTTTTACGACGGTTTGACGTTTCACCGCGTCGTCCCTAACTTCGTAATTCAAGGCGGCTGTCCGAAAGGCGACGGCACCGGCGGTCCCGGTTATGAATTCGGGGACGAGTTCGACAAAACGTTGAGCCACAGCGGTCCCGGCGTTCTGTCGATGGCAAATGCCGGTCCGAACACAAACGGGTCGCAGTTCTTCATCACGCTTGCGGAATGTGATTACCTCGACGGCAAACATTCCGTTTTCGGTAAAGTGATTGACGGTATGAGCGTTGTCAAGTCCGTCAAAGAAGGCGACGTGATGGAAAAGGTAACAGTCGAATGAGTGAACCCAATTTTGAAGAGTCCCTTGTCCGGCTGGAAGAAATCATTCGGCAACTTGACGGCGGCAGTACCGACCTTGAAATGTCCCTCGTCCGGTACGAAGAGGGTGTCCGTTTGTTGAAGAATTGTTATACGGTTCTGAATTCGGCACAGCGGAAAATCGAGATTCTCCGCGGTACCAGTGCAGACGGTCAACCGGTTCTTGAAACCGGCGGTGAGGAAGATTTCAAAACCGGTTAACCTGTTTAGCCGCCGTCATAGCGGCGTTGTGCCAATGGAAATACGAATTGTTGAACCGTCCGAAGCGGATTGGCGGCTGGATTTGTTCCTTGCTCATCACTTTTCGCAGTACAGCCGGACACTTATCCGCAAAGCGGTAATGAACGGCGGTGCTGTGATTGACCCCGGTACAGAAACCGAAACGCACGGCAAACCGGCGTACCGCCTCCTTGCCGGTCAAACCGTTCAATTTACTCTGCCGGAACTGCCGCGGGAAGCACCGCAGCCCGAACCGATTCCGCTGGACATTCTTTATGAAGACGGCGATTTGGCAGTCATTAACAAGCCCGTTGATATGGTGGTCCATCCGTCCCGCGGGCATTGGGAGGGAACACTGGTATCCGCGCTGGCGTATCATTTCGGCGGACTGTTAAGTACGAACCGGGGACCTGCCCGGCCGGGAATCGTTCACCGCCTTGACAGAGATACCACCGGTGTAATTTTAGTGGCAAAAAACGATGCTATTCACGGCAAACTTGCCGCTTTGTTTGAAGAACGCCAAATCCGAAAGGAGTACTTTGCTGTCGTGTTCGGCAGTCCGCACCTCGACCGGGATATGATTGACGCGGCAATCGGGCATCACCCGAAGGTGAAGGACAAAATGAGTGTCTTCAATTCAGGAGCCGCACCGACGGCGAACGAAAACGATGTAAAATCAGCGCAGACGTTTTACGAAGTGATTAAACGCTACGGTAAATTTTCGATGCTGCGCTGCCTGCCGAAAACGGGGCGGACGCACCAGATTCGGGTTCACCTCGCTTTTACCGGTTATCCGATTTTATGCGACCGAATGTACGGCGGACGAAAAATTATCACGCAGGAGGAACTGCTCGGCGAACATCCGACATCGCTGACAGAGGACTTTCGCGGAGGTACCGTCATTTTGCAGCGGCAGGCGTTGCACGCCTATAAATTGACGTTCACGCATCCGGCAACCGGTAAAGAACTGGAAATTACCGCTCCGCTTCCCGATGACATCCGGGCAGTGATTGATTTCCTGGAACGGTGATGCGTGATAACAAACATAAAATGCCGAAACCTTATCATCTAAAACGGTTAAACAACGGCACTATAAAACGTTCTTAAAAAATCACCGAACTTTCTGTTCAGAAACCGTTGTACTGCCGAAACAAAGCAACACGGGCAATTTTGGGAAAAGATTTTTATCTTTCACTCCATATCACCTTCCTATCCCCCAACCGATGAAAACAATCATTACCTTTACATTAACAGTATTATTAACGGCTGTCAGTGTTGCCGTTTACGCTGGTTCTTTGTTTGACACTTCGGAATGTAACCCGTGTGAACCGGTCTGCGAGTCAATTTTCAACACTCATCCGCGGGATTTTAATTCGTGCCTGCCGTGCTATGAAGCGTTCGGCTGCAAAAAACGCAAATCGTTGTTCGACAGCATTGAATTCTCCGGCTGGCTGCAAGGCGGTGTTTATACAAATACGCACGGGGCGACCACGCAGCGGTACCGTGCGCCGAACGCCAAAGGACGAATTGTTTCGTTCCAAGACGAAACATCCGGCAACAGTCAACTCCTTTCAACCGTTGCGGCAACGGACTTCCAAATCAATCAACTTTGGCTGAATCTTGGCAAACAAGCGGATACGTCGCACGGGTTCGATTGGGGTTTTGAAGCCGAGTACGTTTTCGGGCAAGATGCGTGGATTAGTCAATCGTGGAATGATGCTCTATTTGATTACGGCTGGCAAAGCGGCGATTATTATTCGTCCATTCCGCAACTGTATTTTCAACTGGCATACGGCGATTGGTCGGTCAAAGCCGGTAAGTACGAAACACTGGTCGGAACCGAATCGTTCCGGGCGAAGGACTTTTTCTTTTACAGTCACTCACAGTGCTTTTTGTCAGAACCGTATTCGCACAGCGGAGCATTGGCGGAATACACGCCGAATGAGAAATTGTACGCGGCGTTCGGCTACACAACCGGCGGCGACAGCAGTTTCGAGAACCGGTACGATGACCACGGCGTGCTTGCGAACGTTTCGTACCAGTTCACGCCGAAGTTGAATCTGTCTTATGCAGTGCTTTACACCCGGTACAGCAATCAAGCATTGTATCCCGGTTTGGCTCAACGAGGCAATGCCGGTGAAAATTTGTACTTCCAAACCGTCTATGCAAATTATGCGTTAAGTAAAAAAATAACGTATATGTTCCAATGGGATTGGGGCGGTGCGAAACTGCGGCAGGACGGTACGCATCGGATTATGTACGGCATCAACAATTACTTATTATATCACATTAACAAAAATTGGAGCATAGGGGCGCGTGCGGAATGGGCAAAGGACAAACACGGCGATTACCTCGGTTACTACGGCGGTGAATTCTTCGGCTTGACGCTCGGTTTGAATTGGCAGCCCCATCGCAACTTAAAACTCACGCCGGAAATCCAGTACGACCGGACGAACGGTTCGCGTCCGTTTAATTACGGTACCGATGCGGAACAGGTTTCCGGCGGTATCGGCGCAACCATTTCGTTCTGACATTGCCGGCAGTTTCACCGGACGTATATTGCCGTTGCGGTTTTTTCACTCTGCCGGAACGGTAATACGGACTTAATAAACCACGATGTTATCGCCGATGTCTCTTGCCCACGCATTGGTGCCGTCTTTCAGGTTTGCTAACTTGCCGGTATAGCCGGCATCTTTCAATGCCCGAATCGCCAACTCGCTGCGGACTCCGATTTTGCAGATAAACACGTTCAGCACATCGGGATTGAACTCCTCTTTACGGCGGACTACCTGTCCGAACGGAATATACTTTGAATTCGGCAGTGTCCCCATTGCAACTTCATGCGGTTCCCTGATGTCGATAATCTGTACTGCCGCCGGCGTTTCGTCCAGCAATGTTTTCAAGTCCACCGCTTCCAGCGAATCGACCGGTTCCAAATCCTTCGGCTTTTTTAATCCGCAGAATTCTTCGTAATCAATTAACTCGTGAATCGTCCTATTCTGTCCGCAAATCGGACAATGCGGGTCTTTGCGCAGTTTTAATTCGCGGAACTTCATTTTCAGCGAATCGAATAAGACGAACCGACCGGACAGGGACTCGCCGATGTTCAGCAGAATCTTTATCGCCTCGTTTGCCTGAATACAGCCGATAATGCCGGGCAGCACGCCGAGAACGCCGCCTTCGGAACAAGTCGGCACCAAGCCGGGCGGCGGCGGTTCAGGATACAAACACCGCAGACACGGACCGTTTTGATGATGAAACACCGTCGTTTGTCCTTCAAAACGGAAAATCGAACCGTAAATGTTCGGCTTGTCCAACAGAACGCAGGCATCGTTGATGAGATACCGTGTCGCAAAGTTGTCCGTTCCGTCAATGATAACGTCAAAGGATTTGAAAATTTCCAATGCGTTCTTCGATGTCAGATAAGTGTCAAAAACCTCGACGTTGATGTACGGATTGGTGTCTTCGAGGCGGTCTTTTGCGGAAGCAGTTTTCGGACGCAGAACGTCGCGGGTGCCGTGAACGATTTGCCGCTGCAAATTCGTTTCATCAACGACATCGTAGTCAACGATTCCGAGAGTTCCGATACCGGCGGCGGCAAGGTACAGATCGACAGGCGAACCGAGACCGCCGGTTCCGACAACGAGAACGCGGCTGTCTTTGAGTTTCTGCTGCCCTTCGTATCCGACCTCCGGCAGTATCAAGTGCCGGGAATACCGGGTGAGTTCTTCACGAGCGAGCGGTACAGTCCCGTTTGTTTTCATCGGACACCTCCGGCAATCGCTGGAATCAGCATCAAGGTATCGCCGTTTTTCAATACCGTGTCAACGCCCTGAAACTCCCGAATGTCCTCGTCGTTCAGATAAACGTTGACGAAACTGCGGAGTTTGCCGGTCTCGTCGAAAAGGTGCCGCTGCAAATCAGCATACTGTTGCGTGAGTTGCAGCAGCGCATCGGCAACGGTTGCTGCCTCAACGTTCACATCGGACAATCCATCCGTAAAAGTTCTCAATGCTGTCGGTAATTGAATCGCAATCATTTGTTCAATCAAGTATGGTAAGTAGGTTCTTCGGTAAATTCACGGCGGTCATCCGCTAAAATCCAACTGGTCAGTTTTTTCGGCTCACCGTTTTCGACAGAAACAATCAGGTAGGAGTACACCGGAAAGGCGTGTTCTAAATCGTACTGCGACGGCTTCGCCGGATGGTCGGGATGCGAATGATAAAAGCCGATTAAATCGCAATTCAATTCCCTTGCCTTTTTTTCGCATTTCAAAAAATCCTTCGGCGTTATTTTGAACCGGTGAAACTTTTCGTTCTCATCGAACTGATTATCAATCGGGAAAATATCGAGGACAGTCCGCGAAGCGTTGCAGGCAACGCCGCTAAACGTTCCCAAGACCGCCCCGCAGCACTCGTTGGGATAAGCGGTAACGGCGTGAACATTGATTCTTTCGATTTGTCCGGAAGTTAAATAAATCATTTCCAAAGGTCGTCGCTTAAATACCGGAAACCGCTGTCGCATAAAATTGTAATCACAACGGCATCCTTCGGCAAGGTGTCCGCCAACTTCTTTGCCGCTAAAACGTTGCCGCCGGAACTAACTCCGACAAACAAACCGTGTTCCGCCGCCAGCGTTTTGCACGTCGCCCTCGCTTCTTCCGTTTCAACGTGAATCATTCCGTCAAACAGCGACTCATCGTAAAAGCCCGGCTTTATCGTTGTATTCATATCCTTCATTCCTTCGAGACCGTGCAGCGGAGACGCGGGCTGCATCGGAACCGTCTTAACGGTCGGATTCAATTCCTTGAGCCGCCGGCTCGTTCCGGTGAATGTCCCGCTTGTTCCCATACCGGCGACGAAATGCGTAATGTGATGTTCGGTTTGTTCCCAAATTTCAAGAGCGGTACTGTTGTAATGGGCTTTCCAATTCTCGTTGTTATTGTACTGGTCGGGATAAAAATACTTGTCTGGAAAATCGGCGGCAAGTTGCCGGGCTTTGAGCAATGCCCCGTCGGAACTTTCTAGCGGATTTGTGGCAATGATTTCCGCTCCATACCCCTTCAAAACCCGTTTGCGTTCTGTGTTGGCATTGGCGGGCAAACACAGAGCAACTTTATAACCGAGAACCGCCCCGAACATTGCATAAGCAATGCCGGTGTTGCCGCTCGTTGCGTCCAGCAGAGTTTTTTCCGTTGTCAACTGCCCTGATTCGATGCCGTGCAGGAACATTGCCTTTGCCGCCCTGTCTTTGACCGAACCGCTCGGATTTAAGAATTCCGCTTTCGCAAACACTTTCGCCCCGTTTGTTCCTTCAAACAAAAAAACAAGCGGCGTATTGCCGACCGCATTTAACAAGGAAATATGCCTGACACCCATAAAATATCACAGTTTATCTGCTGCTAACCGGGCGGATTATAAGAAAAATAAAAAAAATTGTCAAGAGAACAATTCCCCTATTGCGTTCCGGTTAAATCACAGTATATTCATAGGCGTAATCTATATTTCCTTTTTCCCAAAAACAGTAATGGCAGAACAAAAACCGACACCGTCGGCTCTCGCTCCCGAAGCCGCTTATCAACTGGCAAATGTTACTAAGACGGATGCCCAGTTTCAATCGCTCACACCGCGGTTTCTGCCTCGCTTCCTCGATTGGAAAGCGTTGGAAACCGGTATTTACCGGCTGAACAAAGTCAAAGAAGGTGAAACACCGCTTGATGCTTTGTGCCGGGGTGCTGCCGATAACAGTACCGTGCCGGAAGGTTTCGTTGATTACGAAACACAACCGCGGGAATACCGCCTCAACTCGATTTCGACCGTGGTCAACATCGACACGCGGGTCGCCGACTTGTACAGCAGTCCTTACGACCAAGTGCAGGAACAAATTCGCCTTGCGGTCGAATCGCTTAAAGAACGGCAGGAAAGTCAACTCGTCAACAGTGATGATTACGGTTTGCTGAAAAACGCTGCCGATTCGCAGCGGATTAAGCCCGTCGGCGGCACACCGACCCCGGACGATTTCGATGAACTGATTAGCAAGGTCTGGAAAGAGCCGTCGTTCTTCTTGGCGCATCCGCGGGCAATCGCCGCTTTCGGTCGGGAATGTACCCGCCGGGGCGTTCCGCCGGCGACGGTCTCGTTCTACGGCACTAATTTCCTCACTTGGCGCGGTATTCCGATTGTGCCGACGGACAAACTGTTCGTTGACGGTCAGAAAGTTCCAAAAGGCAAAGCTGGCAAAACGAATGTTCTGCTAGTGCGGACGGGTGAAACAAAGCGGGGCGTGCTGGGTTTGCATCAGGCAAACTTGCCGGGCGGAACAACGCGGGGGTTGGCGGTGCGGTTTATGGGCGTTGACAAACAAGGTATCGCATCGTATTTCTTGTCGGTCTATTGTTCGCTGGCAATTCTCGCTGACGATGCTGTTGCCGTCTTGGAAAATGTCGATGTCGGCAGTTACTACAAGTACGACAAAACCGGAAACGCTGTCTAATCATTTAGCCGCCGCTCATTTAGCCCCGCCGCTTGACGGCGGGTATTCCAGCCGTAATGTCAATACCGCAACTTGATGCTTTGGTTAACAGTGCTGTGAACGATTACGCTGCCGATTGGTTTCCGCAGCAGTACGTTGACGGTGCGGACTTGTCTGAGCCGGAACCGATACAAGTACCGGTCGCGGACTGCGCCGATGACGATGTACAGACCGTGTGGAACGAAGTCCGTAAAACGCTGTACGGTGCAGATTTTGTCAGCAGCCGTATTAGCCCGCCGGGGCTTGCTCCCGCAGATATTGAGGGTAAACCTTCAACGGCGGACAGCGGCGTTGCCGTTAACAACCGCGACTTCGACGTTGTGTCTATCCGCGCTGATTTTCCGATTTTGTCCGAAAAAGTTAACGGCAAGAATCTCGTTTGGTTCGACAACGGAGCAACAACGCAGAAACCCCGGCAGGTCATTGACCGCTTGAAATACTTTTACGAACACGAAAACAGCAACGTCCACCGCGGGGCGCATACCCTCGCTGCCCGTTCAACCGATGCCTATGAAAACGCCCGAAGTATTGCGGCGAGGTTTCTCGGTGCAACGTCCGAAAGCGAAATTGTTTTTGTGAGAGGAACGACCGAAGGAATCAACCTTGCTGCCGCAACCTGGGGACGGGACAACGTTCACTTCGGCGATGAAATTCTCGTATCGTACCTCGAACATCATGCTAATATCGTCCCTTGGCAGTTGCTTGCGCAGGAAACCGGGGCTGTGATTAAGGTTATTCCTGTCGACGCAAACGGGGATTTACAGTTAGAACAATTAACCAATTTACTAAAAGGCGGTAAGACGAAACTCGTTGCGGTTACGCAAGTTGCTAATTCGATTGGGACGGTTACGCCGACAGAGGAGATTACCCGGCTTGCCCATCAATTCGGCGCAAGGGTGTTGATAGACGGGGCGCAGAGTGTTGCCCATCATCCGGTCAGCGTTCAACTGATTGATGCTGACTTCTTCGTCTTTTCGGGGCATAAGATTTTCGCCCCGACGGGTATCGGCGTATTGTACGGTAAGAAGGAATTGCTTGACACGATGCGTCCGTATCAGGGCGGCGGCGGAATGATTGCCGATGTAACGTTTGAAAAGACGGAGTATCAACCGGCTCCGCAGAAGTTTGAGGCGGGGACGGGCAACATTGCCGATGCGGTCGGCTTGGGAGCGGCGTTAGAATACGTTTCGTCGCTTGGAATTGAGGCAATCAAGCAGTACGAATCCCGGCTGTTGGAATATGCCCGAAGTGTGATTGCCCCGTTGAACGGCATACAAATAATTGGTAACCCGAAAGAGCGGGCGGGAGTAATTTCGTTTGTGCATAACCGGCTCTCAACGGAAGAAATTAACAAAACGTTGGCAGCGGAAGGTATTGCATTGCGGGCAGGACACCACTGTGCGCAGCCGATTTTACGCAAGTTCGGCTACGAAAGCACCGTCCGGGCTTCACTGGCATTTTACAATACCGCCGAGGAAGTTGATTTCCTCGCCGCCAAACTCGGCGAATTGGTCAAAACGCGATAACACAGCAGGTTATCTTTAACCGTTAATGCGGTACAATAGCGGAACGTTTCGGTTCTTTAACCCGTCAATGGAGAATTTCCGATGTTCCGTTTTTGTTTCTGTGCCGTTCTTCCTCTGTGTACTTCAATGTTTGCTGCCGAATTGCCGCCGACGCATACCGACGAATCGAAGGTTCCGGCTTATACGCTGCCTGACCCGCTGATTTTTCAGAACGGGCAAAAAGTGGAAACCGTAAAACAATGGACGGAACAACGCCGAGCGGAAATCTTCAAATTGTTTGAAGAAAACGTCTATGGACGCTCTCCGCGGAACAATGGAAAGTTTGCCGCTGTCAAGATGATAACCGAATGTCCCGAAGCGGGACCAGCGTTTAACGGAAAGGCAGTACGGTATCAATTTGCGCTGACGTTTTATACAGGGGAACGACCGGCAGCGGACAGCCCTGTTGTCGATTTTCTTCTCTATGTTCCCAAAGTGAAGAGCGATACGGACAAGTTTCCGGTATTTCTCGGCTTGAATTTTCAGGGCAATCATACAACAACGAACGACCCCGAAGTATTGCTGCGCCGGAACTGGAACCGGGATACCGGAAAATATGTTCTTGCCAAAGAAGAGGAACGCGGTCTTGCGGAACGGCGTTGGTGTTATGAGAAAGCCGTTGAACGGGGCTATGCCGTCGGCACTGCTCATTGCTGGGCGTTTGAGCCGGATTTTAACGGCGGAAGAAAACTTGGTGTTCGGCGGTTAATGGACAAAGACGGTGAAGAGTTGGCGGCAGAGGAAACGAACACCCTCGGAACGTGGGCGTGGGGTTTGACAAAACTGCTCGATGCGGTGTGCGAACAAAATAAGGAAGGGACGCTGCGGCAAATTGATACATCCAAAGCGGCGGTTTTCGGACATTCCCGGCTCGGCAAAGCGTCGCTTTGGGCGGGGGCAATCGAACCGCGGTTTGCAATGGTCATTTCTAATGATTCCGGCTGCGGCGGGGCGGCATTGTCCCGGCGGGCATTCGGTGAAACTGTTGCTCGAATTAACACGGTGTTTCCGCATTGGTTCTGCGGCAATTTCAAAAAGTATAACGGTAAGGAAGGCGAATTACCGGTGGACCAGCACGAATTGATTGCTCTTATTGCTCCGCGGCCGGTCTATGTTGCCAGCGCATCAGAGGACTTATGGGCAGACCCGAAAGGCGAATTCTTGTCGGCTCTTAATGCTGACCCGGTCTATCGTCTTTTAGGAACCGAAGGATTCGGCAATGTCAAAGAGCAGCCCGGCGTGAACCAATCTGTCGGCGGACGCATCCGGTATCATCTCCGGGAAGGGAAACACGACATCGTCGAATTCGATTGGCTGCAATACTTTGACTTCGCGGAGAGATATTTATAGGAAATTTTTCGTTTTTTCGTCTTTCTGATGTTACGGCAGATTATTCGACAAACACGCCGAAGTGCCGAAATTTTTCATACCGCTTTTGAACGAGTTGTTCGGGCGGTATCCGCACCAGTTCTTTTAGTTGTCCGCGGATATGCTGTTTCAACCGGGATGCCGCCAAATGCGGGTCGCGGTGCGCGCCGCCGACCGGCTCTTCTATGATTTCGTCAATCACCCCGAACCGCAGCAAATCTTTCGACCGCATTTTTAACGCCTCCGCCGCCTTGTCCTTGTACTCTGCTCCCTTCCATAAAATACCGGCACAACCTTCGGGACTAATCACCGAATAATACGAATGTTCCAGCATTGCGACCCGGTCGCCGACTCCGATACCTACGGCACCGCCTGAACCGCCTTCGCCGATAATGATACAAATAATCGCCGTGGGCAAAACCGACATTTCGTACATCAGTTCGGCAATAATTGTTGCCACGCCGCGCTCTTCCGACGCAACGCCCGGAAACGCCCCCGGCGTGTCAATCAGCGTAACAATCGGAACATTAAACTTGGCGGCTAACTTCATCGTCCGCATCGCTTTACGGTACCCTTCGGGATGAGCGCAGCCGAAGTTGCACTGCTGGCGTTCTTTCACGTTCCGCCCCTTGTGATGTCCGACGAGCATCACTTTGAAATCGTCGAGTTTTGCCCAGCCGGTTCGGACGGCAGGGTCATCGCCGAAGAACCGGTCGCCGTGCAGTTCAACGAATTCATCGCACATTATGTCAATGTAATCTAACGTTTGCGGACGGTTCGGGTGCCGGGAAACCTCAACGGTTTCCCACGGCGTTAGAGAGGCGTAAATCTCCCGTTGCAGCCGGAGCAGCGTTTTCCGCAGTTCGGTAATTTCCTCCCGCAATTCCGGCTTGCCGTTCGGCGACGCTAAATCCGCTTTCATCGCGTCAATCCTCGCTTCCAATTCGAGAATCGGCTTTTCAAAAGACAGGCGTTGGACGGCAGCGGACATATAAGATACTTGGCACGGCTCATTTCACATAGAATCACTACACCCCAATCATTGTAGATTTTTATGTTTCTTTTGTCAATAGGGCTGGTACATTCGGCTTGCCGCCTTTGCTCTTGACACAGCCGGACGAAATCGGCATTATTCGGAACGATGAATCGCTTCGTACCAATTATCCAACTGCTGTTGATTTTGATGCTGTGCTGCTTCGGCGGCTGTACAATGTACAGTAAAAATGCCGAAGGACTGCGGTATTTCGGGCAACAGCGGTACGCCGAAGCAATGACCGCGTTCACAGCGGCACAAAACACCGACCCGACTAATCCCGACGTTTATTACAACATTGCCGCAACGTATCATCAGTCCGGCAAGGTTTCACTGCAACAAGGACAGACCGCTGTCGCCCAGCAGCAGTACGAGTCAGCAATTCAGAATTACAAACTTTGTCTTGCGAAGAACCCGAATCATACGGCGGCATACCGCGGCTTGGCAACGCTCTATATGGAATGTCAGAATGCCGACGCAGCATTTCAAACGCTCATCGACTGGCAGAATGTTAATCCGGTTTCGCCGGAACCGAAAATCGAACTTGCCCGGCTGTATCAGGAGTTTGCCCAAATCTGTTTGGTTCAACGCCGTGATGATGTGGCGAAAGAATGTCAGGATGCCGCAGTGAAACTGCTGCAATCGGCTGCGGTAACCGACCCTGCGAACTACCGTGTTTTACGGGCGTTGGGCTATTTGAAGGAACAGAACGGCGACATTGCCGGGGCGGCTGCCGATTATCAGCGTTCTCTGCAATCGAATCCGAACCAGAAAGACCTTTCTGACCGTTTGGCAGCACTGCAACGCTAGTGTTTCAGATGTTCGACATCTTAAATACCGGCAGCATCAGCGCAAGAACAAGGCATAACACTACGCCGCCGAGAAACATTAACATCAGCGGTTCAATGAACCGGACTGCTAAATCCAGCGACCGCCAATTCCGTTTTTCCAAAGAGTGAGAAATATCGACCAACACGGTATCCAGCGTATTCGACTCCTCGGCGACAGAAATCATTTCAACGACTGCCTGCGGAAAGCAGCCGGATTCGGCGAGCGGACCGGCAAGCCGTGAACCGCTGCTGATGTGTTCCGAAGCATTGTGAATTGCATCTGACAGGATTTTATTGCCGGTGGAATCCGCCGATATGTTCAACGATTTGACAATCGGCACGCCGTTTTTCAACAGCGTACCGAGAACCCGGCAGAAGCGGGCAACGGCAAATCCCTCATACACTTTACCGCCGACCGGAAACCGCAGTTTAAGTTTATCGAAGAACCGCCGACCGCCGTCCGTCCGTACCCAAAGCCGGAACCAAACGAACAGCAAAATCAACGCCGGAACTGTAATCGCAAGAATGTACTTCATCTGCCCGGAAACGAACAGCAGCCATTCCGTCATTGCCGGCAGTGTTCCGCGTTTGCGTAAATCGTCAAACAGCGGTTCAAAATTCGGAACGATGAATACCAGAATCGCGGTAACAACGGCAATGAGAAACACGAACAACAGAATCGGATACACCATCGCACCGACGATGCGTCCTTTCAAATCATCTTGGGCTTCGGTGTATTCGGCAACGTGCGCCAGGGACTCTTCGAGAAATCCGCCTTCGCTGCCGGCACGAATCATTTGCACGCCCATTTCGCCGAACACTTTTTGGTATCGAAGCATTGCATCGGAGAGCGTTTCACCGGCTTCTACACGGCGATAGACATTATCCAAAACGAATTTCAGATTGCTGTTCGATGTCTGGTCGTGCAAGAGTTTCAGCGAACGCAGCAACGGAACGCCGCCGTGCAGCAAGTCGGCAAGTTGGGAATAGAACGTTGCCAGCAGTTGTCCAGATACACGCCGGACTTTACCGGTAACCGTCTGTTGCAGCACCGGCGCGATTTCAAGCGGAAAGAGACCGCCAGCCGACATAGCCGCCATCGCTTCCGCTTCGGTAGCGGCATCGACAACGCCTTCGACTTTGGAACCAAGTTCATTTCGGGCTGTATAACGGAATTCAGGCATCAGATAAGTGTTTAACCCCGCCGTTCGCCGACGGTTGCGTTAAATTATAACGTACCGGTACCGTTTATCATACCGTAAATGTTTCCTCGTTCAAGACAACAGTTGTTCCCTTTTCCGCGGCTTAAGAGAAAAACACACGAGCGGGAAATGGAGCGGCAGGGCAATTTCCCGGTTAAACGAGATTTATCCTTTCGGCACCGGCGGTGCTTTCTTGCGTATTGCCGGGGAAACGTCAACTGTTGCGTGCAAATTACCCGGCGTTATTTCAATCGACAACGCGGTATTATCCAGCGAGTATTTCCTGTCAACCAAGATGAAGGTATTATCCTCGTAATCTTTGACCAACTGCTGATATTCCTTCATCGCTTTCTCATTGCCATACGGGGGATTGAGCGGTAAATCAATGTCGGGATACTCCATTTTTTCTACGCCGACCTTATACTTGCCCAGCGGCGCACCGTCATATTGACCGAGCGTCCGTAATTTTAACCGGCCGTTTTTATCTGTGTTACCGCCTGCCGACCAACTCACGGCAGGGTCATCGTTGATAATTACGACTTGTGCATCAACAAGCGGCTGACCGTCTTGAATGACGGTAATCGTTGCCGGATACAGTTTCGGCATCCCCGGTGGATACTGCTGTGAGCAGCCGGAAACAACAAAAGACACCGCAGTACAAATGAACAAAACAAAACGACGCATTATTATTTATAATGAAGTGCTTTCACCGCCGCCAATCGTTCCCGCCGCACCCCAAACACCGAACGGACTGGCACCGAAATCATCAAGGTTCTTGGAATACGGAGCAGGAAAACCGCCGTTTGCAACGGGCGTTGATGTTCCGGGATAAACTAAATTACCGTTGTCGATAGTATCAGGAATAAATTTAACGGAACCGTCGCAGTTCAGTGCCGATACGCCGCCGGGATGATAACTTTGTGCCGTATAGACCCCCCAAGTATTTGTACCGTCTTGTCCGTAACTTATATCATTCGGACGAATTACGGTACAGAACCCGGTAATGCTGACATTGCCGGAAGCATACCATTGTCCGCGCCAAGTTCTGACCCGTGTTCCGGTCGAAAAATTATTTAACAAGTTTCTGTCGCCGGGACTCCGTGCGGTGTTCACCGCATTAAGAGGCGTACCGCCTGATAGATATGCTCCGCCTTTAACAACGTGATTGCCGCCGCTGCTCATTTCTACGTCTGTTGTTGTCGGTGCCGTAACCCCTTCCGCCGCAGCAAGTGTATTGCTTAACCCGTCTTGTATTGCGGAAAATTCATTCCAAGTATGCGGGGCAAATGCACCGCGCTTGCTGCACTTCCAGCCGTCGCCGGCTTCTTCGGAAGCCCACTGGTTCGCGTTCATCGAATCACCGCGGGATGTCATTATATTTGTTCTCGCCGTTCCGTTCCGCCCGAAAGAACGGGCATTGGGGTCGGAAGGACAAATGTATATCGAAATAATTCCCCCCGTCGCGGCGTGCAAGTCCAGCGCACTTTGTGAACCGTCCTTCCAATGGGCATCCAGCCCGCCTTCATTGGAACGGATAAAACCGTCTGGACCCGTTCCTTGATAGGCGGCTACCGTTGCTTTTCCGCCGTAGGAATCGGAGGTAACCCGCCGTACCGCTTCATATCTCGCCGCTTGTTCGTTGAACGGCAGAACAGCAACGTGCGTACTCCATACCAGTTTTTCGGAGCCGTTCCGGTTGCCGGTGCCGGGGCTTCCCGCGTTGGGGTAAAACTTCAAATAAGTCGTTCCGCTGTCAAACATTGTTCCTTGCGCTGCGGCTGCGGACGGCAAAGAATTGTAGGCATCGTGATAGTTGT
>JAISJZ010000370.1 GCA_031261125.1 Planctomycetaceae bacterium
GCGGCGTAGAAGTACTTTTCAGAGGATTTAACACGGATGCGGATATGTCCCTTTCGTTCCGCTACGCCGGTGCTGCAATGACCAGCGTGTTTATTATCGGTATCGTTGCCATCTGGTTCTTGCCGGAAACGAAGGGCAAACCGTTGCCGGAATAGAGGGATTATTGCCCGACGGCGAATCAGCGGTTTGATGCCGTGTTGATGAGCCGTTCCCCCGCTTGCGGGAGAATCAGATTTTTTCGCAATCGTTCTTAAAACGTCATTTCTTGTGCTATAATTACGCGAATGACCGTCGATTAACGATAACAACTGAACTATCAATGCTGAATTCCATTAAAATTCGAGCCAAGGTTTCTCTCGGTTTCGGCATCGCTTTGTTGTTAATGCTTATCATTGCCGCCGTCGGTTATTTTGCCCTTGTAGAGTCCTCGCAGACATCGAAGCGGGTTGACAAACTGCGGGACGTTAATTCGGCAATTTATGAATCCCGGATTGCGCTTCTAACGGCAAACGCGGCAGTTAAAAACGGAATTATCTACCGCGACGAAAAATACCGTACCGAACGCCAGGCACAGGATAAAATCTTTGCCGAATGGACGGAAAAAGCCGAGATAGGTCTGTCCGAAGAAGAAAAAAAGGAGTTGACTCAAATCAGACAGCAGTACAAACAATACGCCGATGCGGACGATGAATGGTACCAACTCGATGCCAAACGGAAGAATCTGTCCGCTGACCTTAATTCTGTCAGCGGCGGACTGCTGAAAAATCTCAACGGTCTCAACGGTTATCTCGAAGAACGTTATACCGCGCCGGTTAATCACCGCAAAGAAACGGTCAAAGACAGCAAAACAGGCGAAGATAAGGAATTGACCTTTGTCAATACCGTTGTTACCAAAAAGCAGGATGCCGTCTATCACTGCATCGAAGTTGTCCGGGTCATTGCGGCATTGTACCTGCAATACTCGTCTGCCGTACTGGAAGAAGAAAAGGCGGATGCAATCAAATTAAGCAATGAACAACTCGAAATCCTGAAAAAGAATGTCGATGAATTAGCGGCAACACTTTACACCGAACAGGCAAAGAAATTTCTCTCCATTCTTATCGAAGACATTAAAAAGTACCGTACCGTGCTGCAAGAAATTATCAACGTGCAGAACCGGCAGTATGCGATTGACGGCGAACAGTCCGCGGCGATGAGACAGATTGACAAACTTTGGGACTTGATTGTTGTTAAAGTACAAGAACGGGTAAAGGATATACAGAACGAGTCGGCGAAAGTGAACGGGATAATGTCGGTTTTAATCCTTGCGGTTGCCGTTATTGCCTTGATTTTCGGTATTACCGCTGCTTATGTTATCAGTACGAACATTGTTGTCGGTTTGGAATATGTCGTCGGTGTTTTGGAGGATTTAACGCTTTACGGTGAATTAGAGACGAAAGTGAAACCGCAATATCTTACACGCAAAGATGAAGTCGGCGCGATTGCTTACGTTGCCGAAGCGATATTGAAGGACTATAATTCCGTTGACCATTTGGCAACGATGCTTGCCGGCGGCGAATGGCGGGAGATGGTCAATGAACGGTCGGAGCGGGACACGATGCACGTCCACCTGAACAAGATGATAGTGCAGATGGATAAAACGCTTTCCGAAATCGGCGAAACAGCACAAAAAGTGGCGGTCGGTGCCGGCGAAGTAACGCAGGCGGCGAACAACTTGTCCAGTGGGGCGCAGGAATCAGCGGCTTCTCTTGAACAGATTACGGCTTCGATAGGTGAAATTGCCGGTCAGACAAAGAAGAATGCCAAAAGTGCCGGCGAAGCAAGGGATTTAGCCCGAAAAACGACCGATGCTGCCGCAAAAGGACAGGATGCGATGAGCGAAATGACTTCGGCGATGGAACAAATCACAAGGAACTCGAACGAAATTAACAGAGTTACCAAAGTGATTGACGACATCGCGTTCCAGACGAACCTGTTAGCCCTCAATGCGGCAGTAGAAGCCGCCCGCGCCGGAACTCACGGTAAGGGGTTCGCCGTTGTTGCCGAAGAAGTCCGTAATTTGGCTGCCCGGAGTGCCAAGGCGGCAAAGGAAACGACCGATTTAATTTCAGCATCCGCAAAGAACATTTCTTACGGCGGCGAAGTGACGGCAAAAACATTCGAGATGCTGAATATGATTACCGCCCAAATCAAACAAACGACGGATTTAGTTGCCGGTATTGCCGCCGCTTCAAACGAACAGTCGCAGAGAGTGGAACAGGTTTCCGCCGGATTGCAGCAGATTGACTCTGTCACGCAGCAGAACACGGCAGCGACGGAAAAATCGGCAAATGCCGCAAACGAAATGAACGGTACGGCAATGGTATTAAAAAATCTGCTGGAACATTTCAAACTGCTTACCGACAGCGAAGCGGAGAGTTTAGAACGGCAGCATCAGTTGTACCTGGAAGATAAGGCAAAGAAGTATAAGAAACTGCATACCGCTTCCGTTTAACCCGTTGAATAAACTCTCCCGCGGCAGTACAATGCGGCATTGATTTATCATTTGTTACTGCCGTACCGTTTATGCAACTTCACGACTACTGTCAAGATACAGCCGTTAAAGCGAAAGCCGCCGCCGCTAAAATGACCAGCGTTTCCGGCGCACAGAAAAATTGCTTTCTCAAACGCGCCGCTGAACTGATTCACGAAAAATCATCATTTTTACTCGCCGAAAATCAGAAAGACATTGACGTTGCCCCGACATTCGACTTAACCGATGCCGAAATTGACCGCCTGACGCTGAATCCGAAACGGTTGGGCGAAATCATCACGGCATTGAACGAAATTGCAATGTTTCCCGACCCGATTGGAAGTATTATCGAGTCAACGGTGCGTCCGAACGGTATCGAAGTTCAAAAAGTCCGCGTTCCGCTCGGTGTGGTGTTTTTCATTTACGAGAGCAGACCGAACGTTACACCGGATGCGGCGGCAATCTGCATCAAGAGCGGCAACGCGGTGATTCTGCGGGGCGGAAAAGAGGCCATCAACAGCAACATTGCCTTTGCCGACATCTTGCGGCAAAGTGCGGCGGAAACGGGACTGCCGGAAGATGCCGTTCAACTCGTCCGTACCACCGACAGGGATGCCGTCGGCAAATTCCTGAAAATGTCCGACAAAATCACGGTAACGATTCCCCGCGGCGGCGAAGGACTCATCCGCCGGGTTGCCGCCGAAGCAGCGATGCCGGTTATTAAACATTTTGCGGGCAACTGCCACATTTATCTGGACGAATTTGCTGACTGTGATATTGCCGAAAAAGTAACCGTTAATGCAAAGTGCCAACGGATGGGCGTGTGCAACGCCGCCGAATCGCTGGTTGTTCACCGCGCCGTCGCCGAAAGCATATTGCCCCGCATTGCACAGGCACTTATTGACAAAGGCATCGAATTGCGCTGCTGTCCGCGGACGTTGACCGTATTAAACGGGAAACACGGTTTCCCGCTCGTGCCTGCTGTTGAAGCCGACTACAAAACCGAATTTCACGGACCGGTAATGTCGGTTAAACTTGTCGATTCTTTGGACGAAGCAATCGAATGGATTAACAAGTACAGCGACGGACACACCGAAGCAATTATCACAAAGGACCTGAACGCCGCACGGGAATTCACTGCCCGGATCGACAGTTCGGCAGTGATGGTGAACGCTTCGACCCGGTTCAACGACGGCGGACAATTCGGACTCGGTGCCGAAATCGGCATCAGTACGGATAAGTTTCACGCCCGCGGTCCCTGCGGCATCAACGAATTGACAACATACAAGTACATTGTCTATGGAAACGGGCAAATCAGGGAGTAGTTCGACGGGCGGAGTTGATAATTCCTTTTACGATCTCAACTTGAATCTTGCAACCATTTCCTGCAAGTTCGTTGCCATTCCGCTCATCTCGTTAGCGGCACTGGCACTTTCCTCCGCTGCCGCCGTGTTCTGCTGCGTGACAGAGTCAATCTGCTGCAAACCAACCGTAACCTGATTGACCCCCTGCGCCTGCTCATTGCTGGCAACCGCAATACCGGCAACCAAGTCCGTTGTTTGCTTAATCTGCTCGACAATCGTATTCAACACTTCGCTTGTATGCGTCGCGACTTCGCCGCCCAGTTGGATTTCCTTGCCGCTCGTTGCAATCAAATCGGCGGTCTCCTTCGCTGCTTTCGCACTTCTCGCTGCCAAGTTCCGTACCTCCTCCGCAACGACGGCAAAGCCCTTGCCGTGCTGTCCCGCCCGTGCCGCTTCTACCGCGGCGTTCAATGCCAACAGATTCGTTTGGAAGGCAATGTCGTCAATCACTTTGATGACCCGCTGAATCTCTTCCGAGTTCTTTGTGATGCGTCCCATCGCTTCGGTCATTTGCGTCATTGCTTCCTGTCCTTCGGATGCGGCTTTCGTTGCTTTTTGGGCAAGGTCGCGGGCATTGCCGGCGTTTTCGGCATTGGATTTCGTTTGACTTGAAATTTCACTCATCGAGGCAGTGATTTCTTCCAGCGATGCGGCGGATTCCTGCGCCCCGCTGGACAATGAAACCGCTGCCGATGAAACCTCGCCGGAACCCGTCGCCACTTGCTTTACGCTTTCACTGATTTGAGCGAGCGTCTGATTGACTTGCGTCAGCATTTTTTCGAGGTTGATATTCATCGTATCGAGGTCGCTCTTGGACTTCACCTTATCCGTCCAATCAGCGTCTGCCAGATGCTGCGATAGAGCAGCAACTCCTTGGTAATCGCCCAACATCAATTCTGTTCCTTGCAATAGTTGCCCGATTTCGTCGCCGCGTTTGGTGAAGACCTTGTCAATTGTGAAGTCCAAGTCCCCTTCTTTGGCAATTCTCGACATCGAATTGACGGCAACCCGAATACCAGTTGTGATGTTAGAAGTCAGCACCAGCGCACAGGCAATTCCAAAGATAACCGAAATAACCACAAAGGTAATAATGAGCGTCAGAGAAAAGGTAACCGTAGCATCAGCACTTGCCCTGACTCCGTCAACGGTCTTTTTCACACCTTCAATCAGGTCTGCTGCCTCTTTGGAGAGGTCAGCGGCAATCACTTCTTTTTCATCCAGAATTTCTCTTTGTTTAAGGAAGATATCCAATACCCGCTGGTTTGCATTTTTCCATTTTTCGATAAACGGCATACTGTCATCAACCAGTTTTTTTGCCGCATCAGTAAGGAAGCCTTCTTTGAGAAGTCCCAGTTCTTGCAGCAGTTCTTCAAACTCTGAGGCAATTTCTTTGAGTGCTGCTTCTTTTTCCGCTTCCTTTTTCGGATTGATAAGGGCAATTTGTACATCGAGGTTGGCTCGCCGGATAACTTCGGTGGTTTCCAATAGGTGATTGGCACGTCCGTAATTGAGGAGAAGTTCAAAATTGAGCGGTTTTCCTTCTTCGCTCATATCTTTGTAAGTTTTTTCAACAAAGTCAATGATTTTATATTATAACCCTCCAACATCATTAAAAAGTTCACGATGTTCATGCTGACAATGCCGTAAGTTGTTGTATAGT
>JAISJZ010000406.1 GCA_031261125.1 Planctomycetaceae bacterium
AGGAACATCCGTTGATACCAATAACAGCCGGCGATTTGGGCGCAGGTCTCGTTATAAGTTTGACGGTATTCATTGGGCAGAACATAATTTTTATCAAACGCTTCCCCGTGCGGCGTTGCGCCGAGACCGCCGTTGAGCGAGAGTTTTTTTGTTACCACGTTATCCCAAACCCGGTGCAGAGCGTCAATCGTTTTCGTGTCGCCGGTCAAGACCGCAACGTCCGTAGCACCGGCATAGAAATAACCGGCGCGGACAGCGTGTCCCACTGCTTCGTTGTGGTCGGCTAACGGAATATCGTCCTGGGCGTATGCACCGTACATCGTTTTCGGTCCCTTGATACTCTTGGAATTCCGAAGGTCTTGCCGTCCCCGCATATCGACAAAGAATTTGGCGAGTTTCAGATAATCGCCGTTGCCTGTCGCCTCGTGCATTTTCGCCAAGCCCATTTCAACGACTTCGTGTCCCGGCACGTCCTGAATCTTCCCTTTTGCCGTTGCATTGTGCAATTTGACAAGTCCCATTTCGACCACTTGGCAACCCGGCACATCTTGGATTTGCCCTTCGTTATATCCGAATGTTTTGACGAGCAGGTCGGCAAGTTTAATCGCAACATCGAGAAAATTTCGCTTGCCCGTTGCAGCATAATGAGCGGTTGCCGCCTCGAAAAGATGACCGGCACAGTAGAGTTCGTGGCTCATTTGCAGGTCTTCCCACCGACCAGTTGGTTTGCCGTCCGAAGTTTTGGCACCAAAATCATTTTTGACATCCTGTCCGCAGGTCAAAGCCGTATAGAGATAGCCGTCCGGCTGCTGGGCTTCGGCAACGGCGACAATAAGCGTATCGAGATACGCTTCCATTTTGGGATCGGGATTGACCGCCAAATCGTAGGATGCCGCCTCGATACCTTTGTAAATATCGGTATCGTTAAAAATGGGCTGGATGTATTTGTATCCCGGTTTTGCTTTACCGGCAACAAGTTTGAAGTTTTCGAGCCGCCCGGTCTTTTCGCATTGCTCAAAGGCAAACGGAATGGAGTGTTCGTGATTAATCTTTTGCCGCGGCGACCAAAACGAATCGTCGATTTTGACATTCGTGAACGGCACCGGCTTCACAGGATACTCCGCCAACACGGCAGCGGACGAGATGAGGAACAAAACGATAACAGCGGCAAATCGGGACATTGGGGTCTTCTTCTAAATGTATTGAGATTATTAGGTTACATTTCCCCCAGTTTCACTGGGTTATTCACTATGATAATACACCTTCGGCACAATATCAATAACAACACTGCGCAAAAATATATTATTTTTGCGCAGTGTTTATTATCTTTTTCGTTACCCGATCACGGTCATTTACAAAACGGTTAGGTCAATCGGGCGGAGTCCCACTTGGGTGCATAAAAATTTAGCGGGGGGTATCTGTAACAACAATTTCCTTGCTTTGAGCGTTGCCGTCTTTGTCTGTCCACGAGATTTTGTACTTTCCTTTGAAGCCCCGGAACGGAATTGTAACGGTTTCGGCATCGGCTTTTTGAACGATGTTGGTTTTCCATTCGTAGTTGATGAGCCGATCTAACGCAAAGTACGCCGGTTTCGGTTCCATCTGCCGGGTGAAAAGTCCCGATGTCGTCGGTTCGCCCGGTGCGCCGCAACCGTCAACGATGTTCCACCAAGTTATCGCCGCCATCGTGGGCCACGAAAACCAAGCACGGTATAAATTTCTTGCGATATTCGCTTGGATTTCGCGTCCTTCCGTGTCGTCATTCGGAGCGGTAATTGTAATCTCGCTCAAATGCAGCGGAATATTCAGTGCGGTGAATCTATTCATCAAATCATAAAGATATTGCGGTGTCTGAATGTTCGCTCCCTGGGCAATATCGGCACACTGCTTCGGATTGAAAAGGTGCATCTGAAGTCCAACCATATCAATACGGGTTCTACGATTACGCAAATCGTTGATTTGATTGATGTAACCGAAACCCATATCGTAATCGTTGATACAGCGGACAACATCCGGCGGGAAAACTTCGTTGGCAATCTTGAACGCCTTGAACGTGTAATCTCGCGGCAAAATACCGTAACCGCCTTTGGGGTCTTTTTCATCATACTTTGAATGATGCGGATTCAATTTATCCGTTGCGCTTTCATTGACAATGTCCCAACGATTGATTCTGCCTTTGTAATGTTCCGCTAATTCACGGATTCGTTTTTCAAACGCCGCGTCCATTTTCGGTACGTTTTCTTCCGTCTTCGGAAGCCATTCAGGATGTTGCCAACGGTCATTACCCCAAATGATCGGATGACCGTGCCGATAAATCCCGTGCTGTTCACAGTATTCGACCATTTGGTCAGTTGCGGGTCGCCGCCAGAAATGTTCCTTATGAGCGTCATTCGTATTTGCCCAAAATTCGGGGTTGTCCCGTTCATCGGTCTTGTAATGCGGTTTGCCCGGTTCCGGCTCGAACACTTTCCAGTAAAACGGAATCGCCGCCGTGTTGAAAAGCGTGTGATAAACTGCTTTGTATTTATCATCGAGTTCCTTTGAACCGAGTTGCCCGAAGTTGAACATATTCGCACCGAAAAGAAATTCGTGCGAAATTTGTTTAATCTTGATTTCACTGCCCGGTTTTACGTTCGATAACTCGACTTTCGCATCGGCTTTGCGATACTTCTCAATGCGTCCATCGAGTTTTTTCTGGACATCGTCGTTCCAGAGTTCCCAATATT
>JAISJZ010000053.1 GCA_031261125.1 Planctomycetaceae bacterium
GACAAGAGTTCCGCTTTTCTCCGCCGGTTAGCCGCCGCGAACCGCGGCGAATATATCTACTATAATTTGTTGAAATAACAAGTTCATCGCTCGTTCTTTTCAAACCAACTCCGCAGCAGCAGTTCCCGGTCGGTCGGTTCGGCAGCGGGCTTGTGGTCTTTCGGGTCGCTGCCGTGTTCGACACTCCAACCATCCCACTCCCGGAAAGCGTGATACGCCCAATCCCAGCCCTGCTCCTCAAAAATGTCGATGCAGTCCTTCAAGTACCGGTATGCACTGCCGTCCGGCGACCAGCGAATCGCGCTAAATTCGCCAATATAAATAGAAACACCGTAGTCCTTCGCAAATTCTGCCGGCACCCGCAGTGCTTTGCGCAACTCGTTCTTATCCCAATACTTTCCGCCGATTTCGCCCGGATATTTCAAACCCGTCGGCGAATCATAAACGCCCTGATGCGTGAACGGATGCGGAACGTAGCAATGCGCACTATAAATAACGTTCGGCACTTCTTTCGGGTCAAACGGTTCAAACCATTCCAAAGCGTCGGGACCGCCCCACGGTTCGCCTTCAATGACGATTGCCTTTACCGGGTCAACCCGGCGGATTGCTTTACTCGTTTTCAACGCCAAATCCCGCCAATGCAGAAGCCCGTCCTGTTCCGGCATATTGCCTTCGACCGGTTCGTTCAGAATATCATACGACCAAACCATTTCAGCATCTTTATACCGTTTCGCTAATTTTTCCCAAGCGGCAACGAACGCGTCCTGAAACTTTTCGTCGTAAAACATCCGCATTGCGCTGTCTTTGTTCCGCGGAAGACGACCGCCCGGCGGCGTGTGTAAATCCAAGCAAACGTACACTCCGTACTGTTTGCACAGCGGCAGCATTTCGTCCAGATGTTTGCACTGTTTTTCCAGCCAAACGTTGTACTCTTCGACCGTTGCCGTATCAGCGGGACCGTTCGGAAAACCCGACCAAATCAACTGCCAGCGGACGTGGTTCGCTTTCCATTGACCGCCGAAAACTTCAATGTCTTTCTTTCCGAAATTGTCCGGTGAAATCATTGCCCCCCGCAATCGGGATAAATGATGCCCCCTGTATATGGGTTGATGAGACGTTTCCGAACGGACAACTTTGGAACGTTTTTTGGCTATGACTGTAATTGTCAGGGATTGAAATTCAACTTTGCCCGTTGTGTCTTCCAAACCGAGAAGGAACGTTGCCGCTGTTGTATCAGCAGGCACCGCGGCATTGAACGCAATTTCTTTCCAACCGAATGTACCGCCGCCGACATTCTGTTGCAGCCATTGTTTGCCGCCGGGCGTGTCGAGAACCAGCATCGCTTTAATACCATTGTACGGTTTCGGCGGTTCGGCAACATTTTCGGCTTTTGCCTGAACAGCAACCCGCAGCCGAGTTCCCCGCAGTTGTTCAACCGGCAGCGTTTTGGTAACGGAAGCGTGCCGGTCTTTTCCGTTTGCCGGCAGTTCGACTTTGACACCGTCCGGCTTGACGGCAGCCGCTTGCGGCAGTGAAACATTCCAGCCGACCGGCAGTTTTTCACCGCCGGTGAATTCTTTCAAAACAACATCGGACAGCCCGTCGGCAAACAGCGGACAAACCGTGAACAGAGCGAAGAACAGAATGACGGTGTTTTTCATAGCGGTTTTCTTCCGATAAAAAGGTAGTACGGCATTTTGAAGAACGGATTCGGAAACCACGGTATCCGGGTCAAACGTTCTTCAAAAAATACGGGTTCAAACTTTTTGTGCAAGTACGGAACGTGGTCAGGCGACGGAAATACGTTGTCAAACGCAAACCATTGTGTCCAAAATGCCCGCTTCATCCAACTGTGTTTGACGTGTCCGTCCGCCGGAAACTTTCGGGAAACATAAAAATCAACAACGCCGATTCTGCCGCCCGGTTTCAACAGTTGGTAAGCGTGGTCAATGGCGGCAAACCAATCCGGTATCATCGTCAGGGAATACGAAAACGTGATTGCGTCAACGGTTCCTTCTTTCGGTATAAATGTTGTTGCGTCGGCTTCGGCAGTTTCGACATTTTTCCAGCCGCTGCTGCTGATACGCTGCCCGGCAACTTCCAAGAGAGAACCGGCAAGGTCAACGACATACACTTTACTGATGCGGTCAAGGGCGTTGCCGAAGAACAACAAATTGGAACCAGTACCGCCGCCCATATCCATCCAAACGGTGTTTTCGCAGGGTTCTTTGAGCAGTTCCTGCCAAAGTTCCTCCCGTCCCCGCAGCAATCGGCGGCGGAAGTCGTCGTAGTCCGCCGCCTGTCCGCTGTAAAAATTGTCCATCCGTTCGGCGTGCGATTTGCCGCGAATCGGGCGGATTGCCATATTATAGATAATGCGTAAATCACCGAATAAACTCATTACGGAAGCAAGGGACAGTGGGCAACTTCTCCCTAATTATAAATGTCCGCTGTTCATTGTCCATTGCCGGCGGCGATGCGGGCTTGACGTGAAGTGCTCATTGCACAATCCTTTCTGTCGAAGTGTTAAGCGTTCGTCGCCCCAATAGGCATAGGCATTTTTATTTTTCCAAAATTTTTATTTTTTCAAAAAAAGATTTTTTCTGTTGACTTTTCCATTCCGTCCAAGTACAATGGGGGGGTATGAGAATCGAACTTTCCTTTCTGCTTCAAGCAAATGTTAAACTGGGGGGAGGTAGGCGAACTGCACAAAACGTAAATTTTGCCTCTTCCGCCCTCTCGTTCGACTTACGTTCTTTCCTCTCGCTTTGTGCGTGCGTTCGGCGTGCGCAAAGTGAAACGTTTTACTTTTCCCTCTTTTCAAGGAGACATCCAATGAAAATGCGCACCGGTTTCACCCTCGTTGAGTTGCTCGTCGTTATCGCCATTATCGGCGTGCTGATTGCCTTGCTTTTGCCGGCTGTTCAAGCGGCGCGGGAAGCGGCACGGCGGATGCAGTGTACAAACCATCAGAAGCAAATTGCGCTGGCACTGCACAACTACCACGACGCTTACGATTCCCTGCCGGCACAGGGTTCGCCGCTGATGGGCGGATTCGTGTCTTACGACCATTATGCCGGACTCAACGTGATTGTTTCCGTGTTTCCGTTCCTCGAACAGCAAGCCCGGTTCGAAGCGATTAAAATCAAGGCCGAGCAGCGGCGGGACGGCGGCGACGTTTGGGCTCTCTTTTTCACCGGTCCGGTTTATGAAGAAACGATAAACGCCATTCTCTGCCCTACCGACCCGAACAAAGAAACGAAGTCCGACCACGCCAACAATGCGAAGATTTCTTATATGTTTTCGCTCGGCGACGGTTCCGGTAAAATTGATGCTTCGATGCGGGTTTATCTTGCCGTCGGCTGGGACCCGACAACCGTTGCCAACGAGTGTGAACCCGGCACGAAGCGGGGGTTGTTTCATTTAGAGGACTGGAAAAATCTCAGTGCCTGCACCGACGGCACAAGCAATACGATTGCGGTCAGTGAAGCCGCTTTGAACATTACCCGGTACGATGACTTGCGGGTTAAAGGCGGTACCTACTCTGGTGCCGATATGAGTCCGGGTGACCGATACGTTACTCCTGCTGCCTGTTATACGGCAATTTCTCCAACCGACAGAAACCGGTTGAAGGGCGGCGGCGACATTTGGCGGACGCACTTTTTCCAAGACGGACGGACGTGGAACGGGTTCCACACGATAACACCGCCGAACGGTCCGAGTTGTACGGCCTATACCTCCGAAGCAACATACTCGGCAAGCAGTTATCATCCCGGCGGCGTAAACGGGGCTTATGCCGACGGTTCCGTACATTTCATTTCGGAAACGGTTGACTACGGAACGCCGACTGCCGCTATGCCGTTTGACGGCAGTCCCAGTCCTTATGGAGTGTGGGGCGCATTAGGAACCCCCGGCTGCGGCGAAAGTAAGACGCTGTAATTAGTAATATCAGTAATGTCCTTTTAACGATTCACGATGATTAGAAATTGTCTTTACGTTTTGTCTGTTTTGGGACTCCTTTCCGGCTGCACCCAAAAAACGCCGGACGGGATGCCGAAACTGTATCCGGTTGCCGTGACCGTAACACAGGACGGTTCGCCGCTTGCCGGTGCAAACGTTGTTTTGTCGGGGACAGATAAATGGACTCCTATCGGAACAACGGATGCCCAAGGGGCTGCGTCGTTTTACACGCAGGGGAATTATCCCGGCGTGCCGGAAGGAACGTTTAAGGTTTCCGTTATCAAAATCCTTGAAGAAGGCGATAAGGAACCGCCGAAGCCGTTCGATGCGGAATCCGAGCGCGTTTACAAGGAATATATGAAATCCGGCAAGAAATTCAGGCAGTTCAATACCACGCCGGAAAAGTACCGCAGTGCGGAAACCACGCCGCTTTCGGTCGAAATCAAGAAAGGCGCGAAGGACATTACGGTCAACGTCGAAGGAACCGTTAAAGACGAAATACGCCAGCGGGGCGGTGTCGGAGCAAGACGGTAGAGCGGCAAGTGAAAAATTAAATTTCCCCCGCCGCTCATTGTTCCGCGTTACACCGCTTCTTTGAGGGCTTTGAGCGGACGGATTTTCACGACATCGTGAGCCGGTTTGGCAGGACGGTCGTATGTTGTGCCTGTCAGCCGGTTCAGGCAATCTTTCTTTGCCGGCACAGCTTTCTTGTGTTTCTTCTCGACCTTGAACAGACCGGGAAGGGCAAACGAACCGGGACCCTTTTTGCCCAAACTCTTCTTGATTTCGTTGCCGAGTGCTTCAATCACCGCATTAACGTCCTTCTTGGACACGCTGGTCGATTCGGCAATGACCGCAACGATTTCGGTCTTTGTCAGCGGTTTCTTGGCTTCTGCCATTGAGTTTTCTCCTCCTAAAGTGTTGGTTTGTGTGAATACCGCAGCGTCCCTAACGCTGCCGACGCGTACTATCTTGCCCTATATTTTTCCGTTTGTCAACAGGTTTTCCCGCGAAAACTGCTAAAATCTAGGGAAATTTAGAAGAAAAATTAAAAATTCTTCGTTTTTTACGGGAAAAACGCCCGCCGCCGACCGCCGGAGCAGATAAAAAATATGATTTGCGGCAGGTTTAATACATAATATACACCGGTCCGTCAGGATTTTCCGGATTCGGAATCAATTCCTGTTTGTTCAAATCAATCACAACGTCAAGCCCTTCAATCGGAATGGCACCGAGCAAACAATCGGGACCGTTCGCTGTTACCCAAGCGTCGCAAGTTGTATCCCTATCGAGGAACTGTACGTTCACCCCTTTAATTACCGGAACAAAGTGCATCCCGCCGTCTGCCGTCCTTACGATTTTTTGCGACGACGGTTCCATTCCCAACTTTTTCCGTGTCGCTTCGTTAATGACAAGCGTCAGCGCACCGCTGTCAACCAACGCCCGAATAGGCACCTTGCGTACCTCCGACTCTTTGATAGTTCCGCGGCGTGCTAATTCCAAGTCGATAACGTTGACCAAAGTGATTTCAGCGTAAGTTAAACCCATTGCCGTTTTTCTGATTGAAAGTGAACGCACCGTACTGACTGCAACGCATTATAAGATACGAAAACGGGTTTGTCAAAAAAATCCGATTTCCGCAGGAAACGGCTTGCTGCCGCAAAACCGGTGCGTTATAATGAGCAGCCCCGCTGGCGAGCAGCGGGGCTGAAAACCGACCGCTTTCAATGCCGACACCGAAGATTCTCGCCGTGATATTAGCAGGCGGAAAAGGTTCCCGCCTTGAACCGCTGACCCGCGACCGGGCAAAGCCCGCCGTTCCTTTCGGCGGTGCGTACCGCATCGTCGATTTTACGCTTTCAAATTGCTACAACAGCGGTATCCGAAAAATTTTACTTCTTACGCAGTACAAAGCGATGTCGCTCGACCGGCACATCTCGATAGGGTGGAGCCGATACTTCTGCCGCGAAATGGGCGAGTACGCCGATGTCGTTCCGCCGCAGCAGTATATCGACGAAAGTTGGTACCTCGGCACTGCTGATGCCGTCCATCAAAATCTTTTTGCCATCAAAGACGAGCAGCCGGATTACGTTCTCATTTTGGGCGGCGACCATATCTACAAAATGGATTACGCCAAGATGCTGCAATTTCATATCGGCAACAAAGCCGATGCGACAGTTGCCGCTATTCCGGTTGATGTTGAACAAGCCCGCGGACAATTCGGCGTAATGGAAGTGGACCATATCTTCCGGGTCCGCGGCTTTGAAGAAAAACCGGAGGAACCAAAACTCATTCCCGGCTTGACTGACCGCTGTCTTGGTTCAATGGGTATTTACATTTTCAATACGCAGTTCTTGTACGACAAGTTGGAAGAAGATGCGGCGGATATTGCGGGCAAGCACGACTTCGGGGCG
>JAISJZ010000066.1 GCA_031261125.1 Planctomycetaceae bacterium
AAACTGGTACTGTTGAGCGTGATTGTGTCGTGACTTACGTTAGTACGGAGAACAATCAAATCGTTTTTCGCCGTTGTTCCGGCGATATTGATAGCGTTTTGGAGATTTGTCTCCGAAAGTTGCGCTGCCGTGATTTCGATGGTATTGTAATCGGCAAAATTGCCGAGGTTCAGGTCTTCGTACTGCGATTTAATTGCGGTAAAGTCGGCGGCGGAAACGGACAGCATTTCACGGCTTTCGAGTGTTTCAATGCGGAGCGAACGGGCGTTATTCTTACGGGCAGTTGTGTTGAAAGTAGTCATTGGTTTAACGGCGGATTTTCATCCGTAAAAAGGGGAGGGAATAAAAACGGACAAGGTAAAACACTTAACGAGCGGGAAAGTGCGTTAGTTTGTACACGGAACGGTAACCGTTGTCAACAGGGGAGAGGAGTTTTTTTTGAAAAAAATAAAAAAAAATGGAAATTCGGAAGTAACGTGAGAAAGAGGACAGGAGTTTTTTACAGCCGCTTGATTTCAATGTCCTCATACTTTTCAAAGGCGTTGTTGGGTTCGCTCATTCGGTTCTTTGCTGAATGTTAGTCAGAATGTTATCAGGTACTTTACATCCACATTTTACTACTTTTTCACAAAAAAACAATCGGGATATTCCCTTATTTTTCCTCCGCACCTCCGGGATTCGCATAAACTTCCAAGTTGCTCTTGACTTTTTGTGCCGATTGCCGATAATTCTTCGACCGGCTATCTTTGTTTGCCAAAATGACTAACCAGCCCTAATGAAAGATTCTTACGACGTTATCGTTATCGGTTCCGGTCTCGCCGGTTTAACAGCAGCGAACATTCTCGGACGCAGCGGACACTCCGTTCTTCTGCTCGAACAGCATTTTCAATTCGGCGGATTGGCTGCCTACTTCAAGCGTCCAAACGGCATCATCTTCGATGTGTCGCTGCACGGTTTTCCCGTAGGGATGATTAAATCCTGCCGCCGCTACTGGAATCAGGAAATTGCCGACCGTATCGTTCCGCTGCCGAAAATCCGGTTCGATAATCCGCAATTCTCCCTTGAAACAACGTTCGACCGTGAGGATTTTACGAAACAACTCACCGAAAAGTTTAAGATTCCGAAAGAATCCGTCATTGCGTTCTTCGATAAAGCCCGAAGTATGACGCATTACGCCGACGCTTCCTACACCGCCCGGCAACTGTTTGAAGAGTTCTTTCCGGGGCGTTCCGACGTTGTCCGGCTGTTAATGGAACCGATAACTTACGCCAACGGTTCAACATTGGATGACCCGGCGTTGACTTACGGTATCGTGTTTTCCAATTTTATGTCGAAAGGGGTTTATACTTTTCAAGGCGGTACGGACTTGCTGATTGAAATGATGCTTGCCGAACTGCACAAAAACCGTGTCGATACGGAAAAATCCGCACCCGTGAGAAAAATTTTAATCGGCGGCGGAAAGGTCTCCGGCGTTGAAATCGTCAAAAAGAACGGCGAAAAACAAACCGTGAACGCAAAAGTTGTTTTGTCAAACGCCAACTTGAAAGGTACGATTTTCGATTTGGTCGGCAAGGAACATTTCCGCAAGGACTTTGCCGAAGAAGCGGAAGCGGTTCGGCTGAATAATTCAAGTTGCCAAGTGTATCTTTCGTTCAAGCCGGGGTTCATCATTGACGAAGACAAGTGCGGCGATTTACTGTTTTCATCCGTCGCCCCGGAGTTTAACTCAACGAAACTTTTGGCAAAAGACATCACGAGCCGGACGTTTTCGTTTTACTATCCGAAGACGCGTCCGCCGTTGCCCGCGGCGGAACTTGCGCCCTGCGGAACAAATTCCGCCGCTAACACCCGTTGCTGTGCCGTCTCCAGTACCAACGCCCATTACTCCGATTGGGCGGATATGCCGTCAGACGATTACACCGCCGCGAAAGATGCCCTGATTGAAAACACCGTTGATTACCTTGAAAAGTATGTTCCCGATGCCCGTGAAAACATTGATTGGAAAGAAGCGGCGACACCGGCAACATTCAAATTCTACACGGAACACTGGAACGGGGCAAGTTTCGGCACAAAATACGAAGGGTTAGCGGTGAGCCGGAAACTGCATCATCAAATCGGTGGTCTGTTTCACGCCGGAAGCGTCGGTATCATAATGTCCGGCTGGCTCGGTGCGGTGAATTACGGCGTAATTGCCGCCAACGATATTGACGCGGCACTGCTGGAAAACAAATAAACACCTTTTTTCTCCCCCCCTTGAATGAACCAGCAATTTCGATACAATACTTGCAAGCATACGGGGGGTTGTAGCTCAATTGGTTAGAGTACCGGACTGTCGATCCGGTGGTTGCGGGTTCGAGTCCCGTCAACCTCGTTGTGCAGGGGTTGCTGGCTTGGTGCAGGGTTGCTGGCTTGTCAGGTGTGGTTTGTCGGGCGGAGTTTCTACATTTCGTCCGTTCTTGTTTTGCACAAACATCTCATCATCTTCTTTCCCCGACCAAATCGCTGGCGGACATTTGTTGCTCCGTCCGGCATTTTTAAGGTTGCTTTCTCTGCCGGAAATTGTTATCGTCCAAGCAGAATTCCAATGACAAACACCGGCAGCAAAACATTTTGGCGTTTCTCCATCAAGCGGTTAACCGCCGTGCTGTCCGTCTGCCTGCTGCTAACCGGCTGTTCAACCGCATTTCAGGCACGGTTCAAAAATCCGGCGTATTCCTTTAATCAACCGGCACCGGAAATCACCTTCAACGGCACCGGAATCAGCAAACGGACACAACAGACGCTACGGACTTACGACTTGGAAAAAACCGCAAAGAAAAAACCGCCCGCCGCCCTCGAAGAACTGCTCAAAGAAACCAACCGCGAACCGACACTCGACTTGGTCTTTGCCGTTGCCGAGTTGGCAAACATTCAGGCAAAACGGAACGAACCGGCGTACTGGTACTACCAGTCCGCAAAATATGCGTTCGGCTATCTGTTCGACCCCCGGTTCAATAACCGCCGGAACCGGTACGACCCGCACTTCCGAAAAGCGTGCCTGTTCTACAACGAAGGTACCGAACAAATCCTCCGGCACTTCAGCGAAAAGAACACCGTTAACCTTTCCCCGGAACGGACATTGTATCTCACCGAAGAACTGAAAGGGCATCCGTTGTGCAACATTAAAATCGTTCACCGCAGCGTTCAATGGAACAGTGCCGACTTGGAACCGTTCCGATTCGCGTCCGACTACGAAATCAAGGGACTGGAAAATCAGTACCGGCAATACGGATTAGGCGTGCCGCTGTTAGCGCAGCAAAAGCCGGGAACGAAAAAGAACATTACAACGAAATACACAGCACAGAATATCTGTTTTCCGGTTACGGCAATCCTGCGGTTTTTACCCGTTGCGGAAAAACAGGAAACACGCTCTTCCGCTTATGATGCTGATGCGGTGATTGAATTGTACGACCCTTTAACGGTGCCGGACGTTCAATTTCTTCGGCACAATGTTCCGCTGGAAAGTGATTTGACCACACCGCTGGCATTTTCGCTGTCCGACCCGCGGATTGCGGCGGCGAGTACCATCGGACTTGTCCGACCTGACTTGCTGCTCAAACCGGTCTCCGAAGTCCTCGGTAAGAAGCCCAAGAAAAACGAGTTGCTTTCTGTGAACGGTACGGATTTTGACCGGAAGACAATTAAGGGACTGTATATGATGCAGCCGCACGAACCGGACAAAATCCCCGTGATTTTCGTTCACGGCTTGTGGTCGTCGCCGGTTGCGTGGATGGAAATGTTCAACGCCCTCCGCAGCGAACCGGAGTTGCGGAACCGGTACGAATTTTACTTCTACTTTTATCCGACCGGTCAGCCGTTTTGGGTTTCGGCAGCGCAGTTCCGGGACGACTTGGAAGAATTCAGGCAGACGTTCGACCCGCGGCGGCAAGACCCGGTGTTCGATAACATCGTTCTTGTCGGTCATAGTATGGGCGGCTTGATTTCGATGATGCAAACCATTGACAGCGGAAACGAATTTTGGAATTTGGTCAGCGATTTACCTCCGCAAAAATTGAACGCATCAAGCAAAGAAAGCGGCACCTTGGACATTATGACAGAGGTGAAAAAATGGTTTTTCTTCAAACGGAACCCGTCGATTCGGCAAGTAATTACACTCGCAACGCCGTATCACGGCAGTAAAGCGTCGAACGATTTAACGCAATGGTTAGGACGCAAACTCATTACGCTGCCGGAGAATCTTCAAAACATTACCGCCGCTTTAACAAACGAAGAAAAGTTGTTAAAAGAACGTTCCTTAGTGAAAATCAAGACGAGTGTTTCGTCGCTTGACCCGGAATTGCCGGTCTTTGATGTGATTCAGAAACAGCGGCAAACGTCAACGGCAGTGTATTACAACATCATCGGCGAAATTGAACAGAACACCGTGATGAAAAAGATTCTGCCGCCAAGCGACGGCGTTGTGCGGACAGAAAGTGCAAAGTTAGAACGCTGTGCGGACGAAATTACGGTGCAGTGCGAACATTCATCAATGCCGGCGCACCCGAAAACAATTTTGGAAGTCCGAAGAATTCTGATGAAAAGGGACTTCTAAAACATCAACAAGCGGGAAATTGTCAATCCCACCACCATTGGTTTTCTTTTAATTCGATTTTAACATTGTTGCGGACATTTGAAACCCGTCCATTCTCCTCATTTTTAATGTTCTTTGCATCCAACGCTAATTTCGGTTCGATTTCCACACCGCCGCCGATGGGTGCCATAAATACATTGCCGCGGAACGCCGAACCGACTACCGGTTCAACCGCTGTCGGTGCTGCCGCTGTCTGAACAGGATATTTCTCTTCACTGCCCAGAAATTCCATCGACCAGCCGCCCTTTTCGTACAGGTCTTCCTTTTGAATATGAGCGGCACAAACGAGCATATCAACGAAGTTCCGCAGTTGAGCGAAGACCAATGATTTTTCGGCTAACTTCGGGTACTGCGACGTGAAACTCTGCGAAAACGCTCTGCTTGCTTTATCGACTTTACCTTTTTGAACAATGCGTTCACCGGTTGCCGCTACCACTTCGTCTTCTGCAACGAGTTTAATACCGTTTCCGACCAATTCGATACCGGTCTTGTCCGATGTTGTAATCACGGATTGATAATCCGGCACGAAGTACCAGCGGTACAGTGCGTTGCTGCCGCCCGGTTTTGCGTTGGCAATAAACGTTTCGATATTGACCGGTGCTTGTTCAACGCCGATACCGATACATTTCATCCGGTAGTCGGCAGCGACCATCACACCGGCGGCGTGCGTGTTTGCCGAAATACCGTCAACCCGAACCGTCTGCATACCGAGTGCCTGCCGCAGTCCGTTGACGAATGTTGCCCGAACCCGCGGACGGCGGGCATCCTGTTGTCCGAACTGTTTCTGAAATTCTTGCAGCCGGGCATTGCCTTCGGCAGTCGGGTCAATCGAACAGCCGACGACGCTTGCCCCTTCTTTACCGGGAGCGTAAGTCCGAAGAGCAACGGTCAAATCCTGCAATTCGCAGACGGGACGGTGCGACGTTGCGCCCATCATTGTCCCTTCAAAGCCGGGAAACCAACCCTCGGCAGGACCGGCAATGACTATATCTTTCGTTTCCGGGAAGTAGAAAACGTATTGAATCCGCTGCAAACCGGCAAGGTACTTCATCTCTTCGGTAATCACACCGCTGCCGTCCACGATTGCTTTTTCGAGGCGGTTCAGCGAAACGTACCGCAGAGCGGTCTTTTTCTGAACGTCCTTCGGCAGCGTGTTGTACGACCGCTGTGATGCAGTGAGGTACTGCTGAGTGACCCTGCCGTAGTCCAGCGAGGTATTCCGCAGCAACACGCCCTTCGGAGTGAGCATCACGCCGGAGTACGTCGTCGAATAGTCCCCGCTGTTGTTACTGCTGTTACTGTTGCTGTTTCTATTGTTATTATTGTTGTTTTGGGCAAACAACGAAGTGCAGGCGAAAAGCGTTCCGATGAGGAAGATTGTCAGCGTTCTCATTGTGTTTTCCTTGAAATTCATATTAGGCACCACGATAGGATAATATAACCTATTTTGCCGCATTGTAGCACTTTATTTCTAAAAAAACAAGAGGAAAGAAGAACGTTCCGCTGTATTTTCAAAGAAAACGGAAAACTTTGCGCAGAATCACTTCTTTTCGTGTTTTTCCAGTTTTTCCCGCAAAGCGTCCGCGGTGAACGGCTTAACAAGGTAGTCGGACACGCCCGCCTGAATCGCCTCCAAAACGCGGGATTTCTCCGCTTCCGTCGTTACCATAATCACTGGTATCGCTTTGTCCTGTTCCCGAATCGCTTTGAGAACTTCCAAACCGGTTTTGCCCGGCATATTCCAGTCGGTCAGCACAAGGTCAAACTTTCCGGGAGCAAATAAATTCACGGCTTCATTGCCGTCGCCCGCCTCGGTAATGTCTTTGATACCGACGGCGTTAAGCGAACGCAATATAATCTTCCGCATCGTGCTGGAATCGTCTGCAACTAAAACTCTGGTCATCGGGAAAACAGGTAATTAAGTTAAAACGTTTGTTAATTCCTTTCGGACTTGGCTTTCAATCATTCCTTTCATCATAGCGGCTGCGACCGGCAAGTCAATAGACAGCGCAACGGAATGTTCCTGCGACCGGACGGAACCGGTAATGGAAAAACCGTAAACCTTGAATGCAAACTCCAGCGTGTCCGGGTCGAGCCAATTTTCGGTCAGGTCGGACACCGTGTAGGTGCGCTGTTCTTTGATTTCCTGCTCTTTTTTCTTTAGCCGTTCCGTTGCTTCGCTTCGCGGCAAGGAATGGGAAACTTCAACATTTAATAGGGACATTGTGAAACTGCGACATTGTATCGGGCTAATGGACTACGATTTATCCTCATTCGATAGCCAAGCGAATACAGTATAATTTCTATCGGCTGCTTCGTCAAGCACGCTAAATCTTTGCTTTCAATTCGTTAATCAGTTTCACTGCCTGACCGATTTCCTCCTTCTGCCGAGCCGGCTCTTCAGGAATCTCCCGCTCAATGGTCAACGCTCCGGCATAGCCAACTTCCTTCAACGTCCGCAAAAACAACTCCGCATTGACTTGCCCTGTGCCGAACGGGACTTCGCTGCCCCAATCAACACCGGGCGTTCCCGCCGTCGCCGTTGCGTCTTTGCAATGCACACCGCGGACGAACTTGCCGACTTTCTTTAACGCCCCAATCGGGTCGCCGATACCGTAAAGTATGAGGTTCGCCGGGTCAAAATTGATGAACAGGTTATCCGCTCCGACGTTCGCGATGAATGTCAGCAGCGAATCTACATCTTCCTGTCCCGTTTCGAGGTGCAGCGTTTGTCCGTTCTTTTGCAGGTGCGCCGTCAAGTCCTGAATTGTCTTGATAACGTCCTTGTAGTCGGCAGAATCCTTGTCGTGCGGAACGAAACCGATGTGCGAACCGATTGCCGAAACGCCGAGCAGTTTGGCAAAATCGGAAATTTCAAACGCCTCGGCAAGCCGCGCCGCCCGCGTTGTCTTCGGAACGAAACCAACGGTCTCGGCAGTGATTTTGATGCTGGCGTAACTTTCGCCCTCAAAACCGAGAAAGACCGTCGTGATTTCAATGCCGTACTCTTTCAGTTTTTTCGTGAATGCGGCGGCATTCTCCGGCGTGCGGGACGCTTTTGCCGGCGCGTGAAGTTGAATCGTTTTGATTCCCAGTTCGCGGACGACTTCGAGTTTAACACCAAGTCCTGCGTCAATGCTGGCAAAAACGCCGATTTCCCAATTCGTTGACATAGTAATAACAAATGGTTGATAATTAGCAGTTGCTTGCGGACAGTATATCCCCTCCGTTATCTGTTGTCAACAAACCCGCCTGTTTTTTCCCGTTACGAAACGTTACCATTTTCGTAACGCTTGTTACATTGCCGCTTTATCTACCTGCCCGTTATATTTCACGGATTGACAGTGATTTCCCCGTGTTATTCAACAAATTTCAGGATTGGCACTGTTCTTGCTGATAGAAACGGTAACGCCGCATCAGCGGCGGCTAAACGGTTACGTCCCCCCAACAACGAGGAACACAATGCAAAAACTCTTCTTTGCCGTCCTGTTCGGGTTTCTTTCGGCAGTGTTGATTCACGCCGCGGAAAAACCGAACATTCTGCTCATTCACACCGACGATGTCGGTCCCGGTGATTACTCGGTTTATAATGCCGAGAGCAAAATCAAAACGCCGGAAATCGACAAATTAGCAGCAACCGGTCTGCGGTTCAACCACGCTCACACGCCCGCTGCGCTTTGCGCTCCAACCCGCTACGCCCTGTTGAGCGGCAATTACACTTGGCGCGGACGCTATCAAGGCGGCGATTGGAATTGGCATACCGACACCAATTTTCTGCCCGGTCAGAAAACGTTTGCCCATTTCGCCAAACAAGGCGGATACCGAACCGCGATGTTCGGCAAATCCAACCTCGGTTTCGTGTATGAACGGATGGTTGATGCACAAACGCCGGATTTCTCCTCCAAACTTACCGAAGGTCCTATTCAATGGGGATTCGATTATTCCTACATCATCTCCCGCGGTCATATGACATTCCCCTACGCCTACTATGAGAACAACGTTCTCGTCGGCAACCCGGAGGACATTGTTCAACTCAAAGCCGGTCCGGTGAACGGCGGTGCCGTAACAGCAGACGGTCCCGGCATCAAGACGTGGGATAGTTCTGATGTCGGACGGACGCTCACCGAAAAGGCGATTGCGTTCATTGACAATACGCTCAAAGAACACAAAGGTTCGCCGTTTCTGATTCACTTTAACGTGGACGGCGCACATACGCCGCACACACCGCCGGAAACACTCTTCGGCAAAAAACTGAAAGGGGCAACGATTGACCCGCAGTCCGATATGATTTACGAAAGCGATATTATCACCGGCAAGTTTGTCGAAGCGTTGAAAGAACGGAATTTGTATAAGAACACGGTGATAATCATCACAAGCGACAACGGCGGTATTCCGGCGCAGCGGCGGGAAAAGTTCGGACACGATGCGGTCAACGGTCTCCGCGGCAACAAATCAACAATTTGGGAAGGCGGTACACGGGTTCCGTTTATCGTTCACTGGGGCGATGACACCGCAGAGGGTTCAACGGTTAAACCCGGCGGAATTACCAATCAGGTTATCGGGACTCACGATTTAGCGGCAACATTTGCGGAGTTAGCCGGCGCGGAACCAGGGGCAGACCAAGCATTGGACAGCATCAGTATTTTGCCGATACTTCTCGGCAAACAGCCGGAAGACAAACCGCTGCGGGATTACCTTCTCGTTCAATCAAGTCCCGGACGGGACACGCAGGGCGGTCGTATCCCGCCGGAATTGCAGGAACAGTTCAAGAACCGTCCGCGTCCGCAGCAAGCATATCAGAATTACCGGTCGCGGCAAGCACAACAAGAAGGGTTCGACGGCATCGCTCACGCTGTTTTGAAGGACGGCTGGAAGTTGATTTTGGGCTTGACGGACAAACCGGAATTTTTGGCAAACCTGAACACCGACCCGGCGGAGACAACAAATCTTTTGGATAAGCCGGAGAGCAAAGAGGTTGTCGAAAAATATCATTCGATATATCAGGACATCCGAAAATCGAAACGAACAACAGAACCGTTGAAAATTAAGTAAGAACGTATCGAAAATTGTTCAGCCGCCGCTCCAGCGGCGGAGTTATTTGAGCGTTTGTTCTTTACTGCTCAATGCTGTTGACAGTTTTGTGTAGCGTTCGGCAGAATCCGTCTGTCCCATCTCGGCATACATCTTCGCCAAATTGGTGTAAGGAATCGTCAGTGCCGATGCATCCAGCGTCTTGCTGCGGATGCCGCGCTCGATTTGCTTCAAACCGCGTTCCGTCAACCGGATTGCCTCGTCCCGGCGGTCAGTGTACCAGTACGAAACGCCCATACTGACAAACGTTTCGCCGAGCCGCCCCAATGCTTCGGGATTGACCCGCGGCAGAAGTTTTTCAAACACCAGTTTCGCCAATTCAAACCATTCAATCGCCGCCCGGTGATTCTGGTTGCCGATGGCGTGAATCGCTCCTAAACGGAAATACAGCCGTCCGAGAAGATACAAATCCGTTTCGCTCTTCCGGTCTTTAATGCCTTTTTCCATATATTCCGCCGCAAGTTCGCCGTACTTCAACGCTTCCGTATATCTTTTGCGGAGTTGCTCAATCTGTACCGCATCGTACAGCGAAAGACCGGTCTCCCAATAAATCTTCTGCAATAAAACCGGGTCGCTTGCCGTTTTAAGCCGTTCTTGCCCCGCGTCAACAACGTCCTGAATAAACGGTTCAATATCCGCTTGGTTCGGCAGTCCGACTTGCACCGCCAGCATACAGACGGCAATTTTGAACGGATACTCATTCGAGAACCGTTTTGCCGCTTTCATTTCCGGGTCGCGGGTAATTTCTCCCGCACGGGAAATCCATTTATTGATTGCCTCTTCTTTTTTATCCCATTTTCCCCAAGCAACATCTTTTGCCGCCCCAAGATGCGCCTCGAACAAAACGTCTTTGGCGGACTGCCGCACCGTCGGATTGTCGTTGTCAATCAACGCCGTTGCCAGCCGGATAGCGTCGGAATGACACTCTATCGCAATTTCATAATCAGGGTTCTGACTCGTCCGGTACAAATCGCCGAGTAAAGACAACGCCCTTGCTTTTTCGTGCGGATACCGGTCGCAGATACCAATGGTCTCTTCAAGGTACAGTTTCGCTTCCTCAATCCGGTTCATCCGCACCAATGCCTGTACATAAGTCAAATGATATGCCGGTCGGTGTTCATCCAACTTAATCGAACGTTCCGTGTGAATCAATGCGGACTCAACATCGCCTGCCGTTAACTCTGCTTGTGCCAAAAGCCAAAACGCTTTCGCATCTTCCGGGTTGATACGGACGGCATCAAATGAATCCCGCATCGCTTCGCTTGGCTGGTCGTTCAGCGTTGCCTCTGCCCGGAGTGCAAACGATTCCGACGTAACCATTTCAATCCCGATTTGCTGAACAAACAACTTTTTGTTTGCCCGCATCGGAGCAAAAAGAAACAGCACGCCCTTTTCGGGAAACACTTCACCGATAATTTCGCCGTTCTCGTCGGGAATTAACACCGGTTTCGATTTCAGCAGTTCCGTTTTCAACACGTCGCGGACTTGTTCTTCGGGAAACGGCTCTTCAAGGCGGACGATAATCGAACGGACGACATTATCTTTGTAAATGATTTCGATATGATTCAGAATCTCCGTGGAGTACAGATGAACCGGCTGTCCGTTGAGCGTTGATGTTTGCAGCGGTTCGCCCCAAAGTTTGAGAACCTGTTCCGATACCGTTTCGCCCGGTACAACACCTTGAAAAGCGGCAGTACGCACCGGCGGATGCACCGGGTCAATGTTGTCTTTCGGCGCAACGGTATCCGTTGAGGGTAACGTTTCGGCTAATTGCGGAGCGGGTTTAACTTCGGCGGCAGCGTCTTCCGTTTGTCCTTTTTCCATCAGGGCGGCAACGGAACGTATCGTTGTCGTCTTATCTAGTGTCTCCGGTACCGGCGTTTCGGTATAACGCCGCGGTATTTGGGCAGTCAACCGCTGCGGTTTCGGTACGGTATAACCGTTAAACGAAGCGTCTTCGGGATAAACCAGAAGCGAGGTGTTCGCCGGTCTGCTGCTCAACTTCTTCGGCGGAACAAGCGTCTCTTCTGCCCGCAGCAGCGAAACGGCGGAAAGCAGCAAGAATAACGTAACGTATTGGCGAATCAGGAGTTCCATCTGTTATTACACCGGACTTTGTACGAAAATGATGTCTTTTGCCGGAACGATAACAATTTCGGTAAAATGCGTCCAGAGCAGTTTTTATTTCCCGCAGTAGTCAACCGCCTTCGCAATTTCGCTCTTCAAATCGGGACGCTTCACAATCCGGTCAATGTAGCCGTGTTCTAACAGAAATTCACTGGTCTGGAACCCCTTCGGCAACTCCGCCCGAATCGTCGCCTTAATCGTCCGCGGACCGGCAAAACCGATTAACGCCCTCGGTTCGGCAAAAATCAAATCGCCGAGCGACGCAAAACTTGCCGCCACGCCGCCCATCGTAGGATTCGTCATCACCGAAATATACAATCCGCCGGACTGCCGAAATCGGGCTAATGCCGCCGAGACCTTCGCCATCTGCATCAGCGACAGGATTCCTTCGTGCATTCTCGCCCCGCCGCCGCTGCCGGAAATAATCACCAGCGGCAGTTTTTCCGCCGCCGCACGCTCCGCCGCACGCGACAATTTCTCGCCGACAACCGAACCCATACTGCCCATTATAAACCGGGAATCCGTGATACCGAACGCAACCTGCCGCGCCCGAATCCGACCGGCACCGGTGATTGCCGCCTCTTTCAAACCGGTTAACTGCCGGTCGTCCTTAATTCGGTCGAGATACGGACGGCGGTCGAAGAATTCCAGCGGGTCGGCAGTCAAGAGATTTTCGTCCCATTCCTCGAATGTTCCCTCGTCGAACACTTGCTGAATCCGTTGCTGTGCCGGAACGTACCAGTGAAATTCACATTCCGGGCAAATGTTCATCCGGCGTTCTGCCTCTTTTCGGAAGACCGTTGCCTGACAGCCGGGACAGCGTACCCAAAGTCCTTCGGGAACGCCCCGCTTGCGGCGGACGGCACTGTCCTGCCCGACTTCATCGGCGGGAATCGGAATGGAGGAATCGGACATTAACAAGAGTAGAGAATTGATAATGAATAGTGTTATTCTACATTGTCAATTCTCCGTTGTCAATTAGGATTATGCGGCGCGTTTCGTTTCGGAGTATATCGGTACCGTTTCCGCTGCCGGTTCGTTCGGTGTTTCTTCTTTCGGGCGGGTCCAGTGGAGCAGTACGGATTCGATTTGTTCGTCCAGCACCGCCAGCCGGTCGAGCAGTTCGCCGTGCCGGGCATCCAGTTCCAAAAGGCGGTTCGTCGGGTCTCCCATTGTTCTGTTATGTACGAGTTCCGTTAATCCCAGCCGCTTTCGGCGGGTTTCCTTTTTTGACTATCGTCCCGAACGAACCGGTATAATCAGAACGGTTTCATTTGCCGAAAGAGTCAAAGCGATTGATAAATTTTGCGCATTTTATCTGCCTTAACCAAAGGGTTCACGGAAGAATGCCGCTGCAAGCGGCAAAGACAAAGCATTGTAAGGATGACGGACAGTAAACAAAAAGCGGTAAATGATTTATTCAAACGAGTACGAAACATCGCCCTGCATAACGTTGAGAACGAATTCGGCATCGGGACGCTTTGCCGCGTTTTTCACCGGCAGCGATTGCTGGGTGTAGGCGTGCAGCGGCGATGTCCGTTTAGCAGTTGTCAATTCAGCGGCGGCGGACGTTTCTGTTCCTTTGAGCATATCGAGAATTTTCGCAAAGTGTTCAATTTCCTTGAACTGTTCCTGCAACTTGCCGCCGCTGCCTTTCAAAAAGTTATCAATTCCTTGCTCATCCAGTGTTTCGCCGAGCAGCGATAATCCGTTTGTGCTGTTCTGTATGTTCATCTGTTGTGCCGGGTCGAGACCGGCATTATTCATACCTGTCATCAGATTTGCCCCGAATGTTTTGAGTTTCATTTGCAGCATATTGGCGAGCATTTCACCCCGCTGTTTCAGTTGGGCGAGACCGCTTAAATCTGATTCGCCGCTCTCTTCGGTTTCCCCGTTGGACTTGATGTCCATATTGAGGAATTGCTGCATCATATTTGCCGCCGGCGAGAACGTTGCGATGTCCTGTACGTTCAGTCCAGCCGTTTGCGGCAGGTTCATTGATGTCAGCGGCGGGTTCATTGAGGTCAACGGCGGGACTTGTCCTGCTGACGTTAGTCCAGCCGCTTGCGGCGGGATAAGAAAGTTTGTATCAAGCATTAAATTCCGGTTGGTAGCGGCGGGACTTGTTCCGCCATTGTTTAACGGCGGGGAATCGTACCGATTTTCCGTCTTGCAGTCCAGAGCAGTTTTTTGTAATGATGTTGTATGCAAACAACAGGAAAAATTTTTATCACCGGCAGCACCGGATTCATTGGAACGAAGTTAATCGAAAAACTGCTGGAGCGCGGTTTTTCCGTTCGGGCTTTGGCTCGCAAACCGCCGGAACAGCCGAAAACACGCTTTCCCGCTTGTTATTTGGAATACGTCCAAGGCGACATTACGGACATCGAATCGCTGCGCCGCGGAATGGACGGATGTCAATATGTCTTTCACCTTGCCGCCTACGCTAAAAATTGGGCGAAAAATAAATCAACATATGAAAAAGTCAACATCGAAGGAACCCAAAAGGTCTTTCAAGTTGCGCAGGAGTTGAACGTCGAACGCATCGTTTATACTTCGACCATCGTTACACTGGGTTACACTCCGAAGGGTGTTATCGGCGATGAAACAATGCCGCGGGTGCCGAAGTGTTTCACTCAATACGAGGAAACGAAAACCCGAATGGAACAAGAGGCACTGCAATGGGTTCACCGCGGTCTGCCGCTGGTGATTGTTAATCCGACGCGGGTCTATGGTCCCGGCTTGTTTTCGGAATCCAATACCGTTTCGATTCTGATTAACGATTACCGCAAAGGACGTTTTCCGTTTCTGCTGAACCGGGGCGTGAATATCGGCAATTACGGGTTTGTAGATGACGTTGCCGAAGGACATATCTTGGCAATGCAGAAGGGGCGCATCGGGGAGCGGTACATTCTCGGCGGCGGGAATTGTTCACTGGAAGAATTGTTTAAGACCGTTGACAAAGTTGACGGCAAAAAACGGTTTCAACTGAAAATTTACTGGGTCATTCCGATGCTGGTTGCGAACTTTCTGCAACGTATGGCGGAATGGTTCGGCGCATATCCGCCGCTCACGCCGGACTGGGTGCGGACGTTTCTCGTTGATTGGGCGTTCACCTGCAAGAAGGCACAACAGGAACTCGGCTACACCATAACGCCGCTGGAAGAAGGCATCCGCCGAACGTGTCAATGGTTAGACGAACAAACTCCCCGGACATAATTCCGAATGTACAGCACGTTTTCCGGCACTGCCTCATACGGCAGCGCACCGGTTCCCAACACCGAATTCGGTCTGCTCCGGCACAGTGCAATCACCCGGTCTGCCTCCTGCCGAATCTCGTCCTGCGTTCCCCGTGAAATAATCCGATGGTCGCAGTTTATCCGAATCTGAACGTCCAGCCGGTCTTTCACCTTTTCCAAAAATGCCGGTTGATTCGTTTCCACCGGACACACCAAGTACGATGTTCCTGTTTCCAGCATCAACTCGACAATCGACACCGTGTTTCCGCCGATAATGCAGGGAATCGGGCGACCGATAAGTGCCGCCATTCCGCCGAGAATCTTCTTCAACGCCGGCAGTTCTGCCAACTTAAACAGCCGCGGCGATAACATCGGCGGACACGATGCTGACTCAAAGAACGTGATGTCAACACCGGCATCTTTCACGCCTTGGGCGAACGCCAGTTGACCGTCAACGAGGTGCAGCAGGGCTTCCCGTACTTTGTCCGGTTCATCGGCGGCAGCAAGCATTACCCGGTCAAACCCCATCAGATTGCAGATAATCGAAAACGGTCCGCTGATCGGCACCCGGATAATTGCTTCGGGAAATGTTTCGATTAACCGTTTGGCGGCGGCGATTTGCATCGGAATCCGTCCGTCTGTTGCGGCGTTCAACGGCGGCAGTTTCAGAATTTCGTCGAGCGTTTTGTACGGATGATTTTTAACGGCAGGAACGGCATCGCCGGGCGGTTTTTCGATAACAGCCCCGTATGCTTCGACTTCCAGATTGTAGATGTCGATACCGGGCATAATCGGAACGTGCTGATACAGCCGGTAAGCGGCGGCGTGTGCCTGATACAGCAGTTCGCCGTCGCGGGACGCTTGCCACGGCGTTACGCCGATAATCCGGGCTGCGTGTTCGTAAACAGAAGGGGAAATGTCCATTGTTACCCATTTAATCTTAAACGATTACCGTTGCCCTTGCCTCATCAGAACGGGTATCCTTGGAAAGCGAAGAATCGTAAGCGCGGACAGCGTAAATGTACGAACTGTTCCCGTTAGCATCGTCGAAATACGGGGTCTTGCCGTTGAAGTTTTTCGCTAACCGGGTGGAAATTTGTACAAAGGTTTTGCCGCCGTCGGTACTGCGGTAGATGTAATAAGCGGCGGCACCGGGAACAGAGTTCCACGTTAACCTCACGCTTTTTGCTGTCGGCTTTGTTGCGGTAACAGTCGGCTTTGCCAGTTTGCCGACCGTAACATTCACCGTACCGGCATCGCCTTTCACGGTACCGCTAAAACCGCGGACAACGTAAATATACGAACCGTTTGCAACCTTGTCCGTCCAACCTCTTGCCGCAAGATTAGAAATAACCGCCTGATACGTTTTTCCTCCGTCGGCACTGCGATAAACAGTGTAAGACGTTGCCCCGTCAACTCTGCTCCAATTCAGTTTCACGCTGTTTGCCGTCGGCTTGGTTGCCGTAACGGTCGGTTTTTCCAGTTTTACCGTACCGACGGTTACCGTTGCTGCCCTCGCCTCATCGCTACGGGTGTTCTTGGAAAGGGAAGCATCATAAGCGCGGACAGCGTAAATATAGGCACCGTTTCCGACAACATCGTCGAAATACGGCGTTGAAGAACCGAAGTTTTTCGCCAGCCGGGTAGAAACCTGTGTGAAGGTTTTCCCGCCGTCGGCACTGCGGTAGATATGATAAGCGGCGGCACCGTCAACGGCATTCCACGTTAACTTCACGTTATTTCCGGTTGCCGTTGCCTTGAAATTCGTTGGGGTTCCGAGTGTTATTGGCACTGCCTTTTCAATCAGTTTCACGTCGGCATCCGCGTGCACCGTACCGCTAAATCCAACCGGCACATAAACGGTTGTCAGGTTATTGTCGGTGCAGGAGAGGTACTCCAGTGCGATATTTGTGGAAACGTCAAGCGATGTCAGTTGGTTTGCATAGACAT
>JAISJZ010000111.1 GCA_031261125.1 Planctomycetaceae bacterium
CCTGCACCTACATTATTAAAAGAAGCGTGAACGGATACTAAGTTTTTTCAACAAAGTCAATGATTTTATGAATAACGGCATCGCAGTCATCAGCGGTCTTTGCCCTCTCAGCGAATACTGCTTCCAGTTCCTTTTGCAGTTTTTCATAGGCATTATCTTTTTCATCATATTGGGATGCAGATGCAATAACCTTGTCAACACTCTCCTTATTTTCTTTTGAAACCATTAGACTTTGCACTTTTTTTGCGTCCTCATTTGCGAGTTTGAGGTATTCGCTGACCTTTTCGGAATAGGAAATATCCTGTTTACCGGAGTGGTTGGCGGAAGCGACGCGGGCAAGATAGACATTGTCGGTCGTATCGCTCATCGTTTGGGTTACAGCAAGTTGATTCATCACTCCATCCAGAGCGGATTTGAGCGATGCAAGCGAGTAGTAGCCGGTTATGCCTACTGCCACAAGCAGCAGAATAACGAGAACGAAGCCGATGGTGAGTTTGCTTCCGATTTTGAAATTGTTTAACATTGGACTAACGGTGGTTAAAGGTAATGCCAGCCCGAACCGCCTGCGGTCGGGAATTGGAGGGTTAATGAGGTAATAAGACAGTCCCGTCCGCATCAGTTTTCCGTAAATCTTTCCCCCCAAAAGCGAGCGGAACGAAAACGAGACGGAACTGCTATAGCCGTGTGGGCAGTGAAACGGGTCTAACCCATCGTTAACGCATTATAGGATACAAAAACGGGTTCGTCCCGAAAATATGCAAAAAAATGCGGTGAACATTTTCTAAACCTGCGTCTTTCCCGGTACCGCTTGCGGATAATTGCCGCCGGCATCCGGTACTAACGGAAACGGTCCGTCAAACGACAGATTCGCCAAGTTCGGAACGTACTCAAACGTTGAATTCCACGCCTGTTCTGCCGAAACCATCTGACCGGTCTCCATCGCCATTCTGCCGAGAATCGGCGTGAATGTTGCCCCGATACCGCGTTCGCCTTCATTCCAATCCTGATTGTCCCGAATCGCTTTGAAGAACAAATCGTGTTCCGTCTGATACGAATCGTTTCCCGGTGCGGCTGCTGTCCAAACGGCATCCCGCCGCTGCCGGTCGGCGTTCCAATCGCCGAAAATCTTCGGGTCGCCGACACCTTCGCCGACAACCGCGCTGCCCTTTGTTCCGTGAATGAGCGACTGGAACGTGGAATAAGTGTTGTCCATTGTTTGGGCGAACATCATCATCCGCCGGCCGTCGGCAAAGCGGTACTCCACCGCTGCGTGGTCAAGCATCTGGTCTTTTGCCTGCCGAATGAGCCGACCGCCTTGTCCTTGCGCCGCAACCGGCAGTTGTCCGATTGCCCAAGTGCAAACATCGAGGTTGTGAATCAGCGCATCGACAATGAACCCGCCGCTCGTCCAGTTGAAGTTAAAAATGTGCCGCAACTGAAATTCCAGCGGTGAGACGTTGCCCAAGTTGTGAAGTTGGTGTGTGGGGTGCATCCGATAAACCCACAGCGAGGTAATATCGCCGATACCGCCGTCCTGAATCTTCTTAATTGTTTCTTCGGTGCGGAAGTAGTGCCGGTTATTTAAGCCGATGGCGACTTTTAGTTTTTTTTCGGCTGCTTTCTTGTTTGATTCGCGGAACAGTTTCAGGTTCGGAATATCGACGGCGAGCGGTTTTTCGGCGAAGATATTCAGGTTCTTTTCAACGGCATAGGTGAAGTGCAGCGCACGGAACGGCGGCGGCGTGGTGAGCAGCACAACATCGCCGGGACGCAGCGTGCCGATTGCTTTCTTGTACGCATCGAAACCGGCGAATGTCCGTTCCGGCGGGACATTGAACTGTTTGCCTTTGTCTTTGTTTTCGAGGTCGGCTTTGATTGCTTTTGCACTTCCTTCGGCTTTATCTTTGAAGGCATCGGCAACTGCCCAGAGGACCGTGTTGGCATCGGCATTGAGGGCTTGCCGGACGGCACCGTTTCCCCGACCGCCGCAGCCGATAACGGCGATACGGAGCGTATTGTCTTCGGCAGCGTGGACTTTCGGGGCTGCCAGCATTGTACCGGCGGCGAGGATACCGGCGGTTTTGAGAAAATTGCGTCGTGTGTTCATAGGATTGAGCGGGGGTAGAATGATTTAGCAGTTATTCTGTCAGGCGGGGACTCCTGAAAATCACTTTCTACCATAAAAAAAGAAAAAAATAAAGAGTTTTTCCCATCCGTCTGCAAGTTTTTAGAAACCGGGTGTTTTCAGGCGGCTGGACCGCCCGAATCCCCGGCACCGGCGAACGAACCCTCTACCGGAAAATTAAAGAATACGGTATAACGTAAAGTGTCAGCCGAACCGCTTGCGGTCGGCGTATTATAATTCAAACCGTTAATGACACCGGTCGCAAGCGACTCGGCTAACAAACAGGCAACGATGCAAAAATTTCTTTCAATTTTATTTTGTTCGTTTGTTTTCATTTCAACATCGTTGGCTTATGAATTTGGTGACACAGCAAAATTTGCTGTTCGGTTTGACGACAATACCGGCAATCTGACGGAGATCGTCTATAAGGGCGAACCGATTACCATTCCCGGAGGCGGTGACCAACGGTTTGACATTATGCAAGATAATGATTGGATGTTTTGGAAAGGAAAACTCAAACTTATTAAAATCGAAAAAATATCTGACGCTGTTGTTCGCGTGATACAAGAAACCGGCGATTGGCAAGCGGCGTTTAATTACACCGTTGATGTGGATACCGCGACACTCAAACGTAGTGCTGAATTAACGTACAGAGGCAACAACGAACATACGAAAATCAGAAATTTTTGGATGTCGCTACCGACGTTTCCATTCAAGGGCGATGCGGAATTTTTCATACCGGGACAGTATCCGTCGAAAAAGTACAACGCCGAAAATTTTGCCGAAAATGAACGGAAAGGCAGTATGCGAAATTCCGCGCCGCTCGTTTTTCAGTGGGACAAATCAAAATCCATAATCTTATTGTCTGACAATCTCGTTGACTATGCCGACAACCCGAACAACGGCATTGAGCGGCGCGACGGCGGCGTTCGGCTTACGCAAAGTTATAACGTTCTGGGATACATCAAGCCCAACACAGTCATAAAATTGGGCGATTCCTGTTTTCGTGTCATTGACGGCGACAGCGAAACGGCACTGCTCAAAATTCACGACCTGATGCGTGATATGGGACACGTTCCGCCGGCAGACCGACCGAAATGGTT
>JAISJZ010000205.1 GCA_031261125.1 Planctomycetaceae bacterium
GCATCCGCCGCGCCGCTTCCCGTGCTGCCTGAACCGCGGGCAAAAGCAAGCCGATAAGAACCCCGATGATAGCGATGACAACCAGAAGTTCCACGAGCGTAAAAGCCCTGTAAATACTGTGTATCCTCATTTTTTTCCTTTCTGTGTTCGTTCTTGTTTCGATTCTGTCCTGCCGCACGCCGGCAGGTACTCCGCAATACAGTTGTCGCAACTTTTGTGCCAAACCGGAAAAATTAAGACATCATTTGTTGTTATAACAGAAAAACCAGTAAATATGGTCGCTTGCCATAAAATAACACAGAAACAACTTGGAAATAAAACGGTCGAACAAATCTTTATTGCCAAGCAGCGAGGTGCATAAAAATTCGGCGGGGTTACGCAGAAGTTCGTTCTATACCCCGCCGGAATGAATGTCAAATACCTGCAAAAAATGAACACTCTCCGCAGAGAGCATTGACAATATCTTCCACCTCCAAACCAATACAACCAATACTATTTCTTCTTAACATCAAGGTTTCTGTCCAACTCAAAATCAATTTGTTTCGTTGTCGCATCCACTGTTTGGGACAAACCCGAAGTATCAAGACTGAGATACTTTTTATTAATCAACGACGTATAGATCGGTTCACCGGCACTGCCATCGGATGTTTTTGTTTCACCCGTTTGTTCGTGAACATCGGCAAAAAAGACCTTGTAAGTTCCGGGAGGCAGACCGTCCTGGTCTTTTAAGGAACCCATCGTAAAGGTTCCATCAGATTGAATCGTACCGCGCGATTGCCTGGTGCCGTCGTCAAAGTAAACCAACCCGCGCGGAACGGGTTCTTTATTGTCCGAAAAAACAACTTTTCCTTTCAATCCCACATTGTTATTTCCGCAGCCGGCGAAGAAAGCAATCATCAGCAGAAGAATAAAACAAGTCGTCTGTTTCATTGTAACACTCAAACCTTTCGTTAAAATAAAATTAAAAAACGAAAAACGGTATCGCGTTTCATCGTAATACCGTTTTTAATACGTTGTCAATGACAGTATTATGGCAACGAAGCCACTTCTGCCGTCAGCGAATTCGCCAATTTTCCAAGCAATGTCCCTGACGCTGTTGTCGATACCGCCTGCACAGAACCATCTCCCATCAGAAATGCGCAAACACCGGCGTGCCAACTACCGAAATAATGTTGCGGGTCTGTGGCATCCGTTGGTCTTGCCAAAGGTCGGTTGGCACAAACCGTTCGTCCGATTCCCCAATCTCTCGCACCACTGTCTGTCGAAGCAATATAGCTTTGGTCATGACGAAATGCAATACTCTCGCTGCCCATCGCACCAACGGGGATATGTTTTTCACCAAAGATCAATTGATTGGATGTTCCGCGTACCCATCGGGAGAAAGTATCTTTCGATTCCCAAGTGTTCCCATTGTTATCCGTGATCGCCGCACGGCGGAACGGGCTGCAATTTTGCGGATGGTCCGCATACTTAATGTTGTCAACCGCATTATCAGTGGAAATCCACTGCCAGTTCGTACAATCAGGAAGGGAATAAGTGGTGTAACAAACAGGAGCGTAATCCGAAAACGGTCCGTATGCTGAAATATTTTTCAATGTCACCCCGCTAACGATAACACTAATCGCGTCCTGTGCCGGAAGTGCATCGCCCGTGAGTGCTGTTCCCGCAACACCCGATCTGCGGGAAGGACATTTTACGAACGTTACCGAGGACAAACCTTTCCGTAATTCGTTCGTCATATCCGTTGGATGCCGCCAAAAACCGTTTGCATCGTTACCACTCGCACACAAATCCTGGTCAAATCCACAACCGGCGGCACTACTTCCCTGAAAGCCGCTCACCGCACTGTAAAGTGCGTCTTGTTCCAGGAAAGGATACAGGAAAACGAAAATGGAGGCACAACCTCTTTTCGCCTGTAGTGGTGGAAGTTTGTCGGAACGGGTTGAAGCAAAATTGTGAACACCCAAGCCAAGTTGTTTGAGGTTGTTGGTGCACTGCATTCGTCTTGCCGCCTCACGGGCGGCTTGTACAGCGGGCAAGAGCAAGGCGATGAGAACGCCGATAATGGCGATAACGACGAGAAGTTCGACGAGCGTGAAACCGTGTTTGGCGGGTTGACACCCGCGGCTATGACGATTTACCCCCCCCCCGCAATTTCCGTGCCAATCAACATAATTTTTCGACATTTTTGGTTTCCTTTCTCCCATCGCAAGCGATTGGGCTGAAAATTCAGGCGATAAACCGCCCGGCTAAACAAATTATGTAACAAATGTTACCAAAGTGGTAACGTTCGACAACAAACGGTATGATACAGTATTCGGTGTTCTTTAACAACACCTGCCGCCGCATTATACACAAAAAGTGAAAAAAGTCAAGACCAAGCGGCAGATATTTTCGACCGGGTCTTGCAAATTTTTTCCCGGCGGGCTATGATACACAGTAGTTGATTTATTGTCTGTGTTGTTTTATTTCTTTTACCGGAGGTTTTTATGGTTCGGCAATTAAGCAGACGCAACTTTCTGACAGCGGCAGTTGCGGCAGCAGCATCTCCGCTGTTCCTTTCATCACGCGTCCTCGGACGGGAAGGATATGTTCCGCCCGGTGAACAACTCGTCTTCGGACACATCGGCTACGGCAACCGCGGACGCGATGTCGTCGGCAGTTTCATCGGACGCGGCGAAGTCCGGTATGTTGCTTCCTGCGATTGCTATAAAAAGCAATTGACGGAACTGACAAACCGCATCAACGGGCATTACAAGAACAACGACTGCAAGGCATACGACCGTTACGAAGACCTGCTTGCCGATGAAAAGATTGATGTTGTTTCGATTGCCACGCCCGACCATTGGCATACGAAAATTTCCGTCGAAGCGTGCAAAGCCGGCAAAGATGTGTTCTGCGAAAAACCGCTGACGCTTACTCCGCTTGAAAGCAGGCAAATCGTTGCCGCCGCCCGGAAATACAACCGTGTCTGTTCCAGCGGGTCGCAGCGGGTAATGGAGGACTACGGCTATATGACACCGATTGTCAAAAGCGGTGCGCTCGGCGAAGTGAAAGAAGCGTTCTTTCAAGTCGGCGGTCCTCCGACGGACTGCTATCTGCCCGAACAGCCGATTCCCGAAGGGTTTGACTGGGACAGATGGCTCGGTCCCGCTCCGTGGTATCCGTACAACGCCGACCGGTGCAGCGGTTCCTACGGCGGCGGCTGGCGGCGGTTCTGGGATTACGGCAACGGTTTTCTTGCCGACTGGGGAGCGCATAAACTCGGCGGCATCCTCTATGTTCTCGGCATTGACCATTTAGAACCCGTTGAAATTCTGCCGCCGAAATGCGAAGCAAACCCTGAAGACCGGTTGACGCTGGTGTATCCGGGCGGTATCCGAATTCATCACGTTCCGGGCGGTCACGACATCACGCTGGTCGGTTCCGAACGGACGTTCCGGCATCAGCAAGACAGGGCAGCGATTAAGCCGCTCGGTGCCGTTGATGTCCGCCGTTACGCCGGCGGTACGGGCGACATCACCAGCGATGTGCTGTATTGTATCCGGCATCGTCTCCGTCCGTTTCAGGACTTCTTTTACGGGGCGAACACGGCGACGGGCTGCCAACTGGCGAACATCACCTACAAGGTGAACCGTCCGCTGAAATGGGACAGCGAAAAAACAACGTTCAACGACGAACAGGCAGACCGCTTCGTCAACCGTCCGAAACGTTCCCCGTATATCATCAATGATTAGCCCGTTTAGCCCTTTGCGTTCATCGAAGTACAATATCAACCCAACGAACAGAACCTTTATGAAATACCTATACCCATTTTTGTTGTTTGCCGTTTTATCGGCAGCAGCGTTTGCCACGGAAACGTCCGACAAGTTTGCGCAGTATCTTCCGAACTTCGCTGCCGAAGACGGTAAAGTTCGGGAATCGGCGCAGCAGGATTGGCAAAAAGCCGTTCTCGGCGAACCGGCGAACCGCGCGGAAGCGGTCAAGTTAATGCTCGACCAGTTGGCGAAAGACAACCCCGTTGAAACATCGCTTTGGCTGCTGCGTCAAACAGGATACTCTGCCGGCAGCGAAGCGGTACCGACACTGGTTAAATACCTCGGCAACTCCGAAAAACGTCTTGCCGATGAAGCCGCCCGCGCATTAGGACGGATTCCGACTGCCGAAGCGTCTGCGGCATTAAAAGCAGCGGACACAAAATTGACTAACGATGTCATCATCGAACGGAATCACGACCGGAACATTCTGAATAAAAACAGCAAAGAAACGGCACTGCCGCAAGCGTTGTTTGCCGCCGACGGGAAAACCGTTGCCGATTGGATGAAAAAATACGATTCGTTGTCCGACTATGAGAAGTCC